>CAZPCO010000016.1:13766-21714 GCA_964585025.1 uncultured bacterium
CGGTGAATGAGTCTGGTTTAAGCTCATCTTCGCTGCCGTTTTCATCGCCAGTTTCGACGGTTGGTTCATCTCCAGGTTCGGCGGGCGGTTCGGGATTGCTTTCCCAGGCGGGGGGTGGTTCTTCACCACCAGGCGCCGGCTGATCGGGTGAGATGGTAATTTCGTCACTGCCCTGAAAAGATGGTTCCTGGTATGAGTCGATTTCGCCAAACTCATTGCCGCCGGCTACGGTAAGTTCATCAGGAATTTCGCCGGGCAGAACACCGCCCACCGCTTCTATCTTAGGCAGACTCAAAGTTTCGAGCATTTTTTCACGCAGATTGGTCATATGCTTCATTAACTGCAGACTGCTGTGATAGAAATTGAGAACGATCAACTTTTTACCCAGCGGAATCAGCAACATATGCGTGTAGAGGCGTTTGTTATTCTTGAGGAAATGAAAAAGGACATTGCCGATTTCAACACCTGCCAGTTCGCTTTTCCATTGATCAAAAAGTCTAGGTTGAAAGGGCATCAGACTTTCTTTTATCGCTTTACCAACCTGAGACAGATTCTGAGCTTCATCGTAGGTAGCTCCCTGAATGTGCAGGAGAAATTGCCCATCAAAAGCGCCTATCGAAGCAAGCAGTGCCGGGCTGAGCTTTTCGCGGATAAGGTAATCGCCAGGCACCATAATTCCGAATTCGAAGTCCTTGTTGCGAATCGGCCGGAACCCTCGTTTTTCGCCATAGAACGGACGCAGGTTCGATACATAATTGTCGACGCCTACTCCCTTAAGAGCATCTCTGAAAGTCTGGGTCAGACGCTGTTTATTGAGAACGTAGTCGTAGATGAACCAGCGGTCTTTGATAAACCGGCAATAGACGATAAAGTCAAACTTGCCGTTCGTTGTATCTATTCTGACAACAACCTTGCTCTGAACCTGCTTGTGATATCTTGGGTTGGAATAATCGATCTTGGCACCAGCGGCAACGCGGTTCATGACCTTCGAAAGAAAACGAAACTCGTTTCTCTGGGTTTGAATCTGAAACGAGAAAAGTTCGCGTGCTTCTTCCGGGTCAAGGCGTTTCAACTGGCGATCGAATATCAGATCAAGAAATGTCTGAACGTCGAAGTTAGCCAGACAGATGTCATACTCCCCGGCCATAAGGCCGCCCATGAATTCATAAACCATGGGTATCGGGGTCGGCAATTCTGATCTGGCCTCAGGAGGCTCAGGGATGTCGACCAGAAGCCCGTCAGCATCATCTATCTGGGCAAATGCCATCGAGGTCATTGCCGCGAGCATGAAAAAGACTGCAGAAAGTATTGTTAATGCTTTTTTTGCTACCATGACACAAGACTAAATCACAGGTTGCTAATTGTCAATCAGAGCATTAAGTTTGTTTTCTACCTTGAAGATTGCAGGAACAAAGTGCTAGAATTGCCGGCAGGTTTTGCACAGGGAGGCTGAAAATGGGCATTGGATTTACAGAACTGGTAGTGATTCTCGTCATCATTCTGATTCTTTTTGGCCCAGGAAAACTTCCCGAAATCGGCAAAGCTCTTGGTCGCGGCATCAGGGAATTCAAGGACGCCCAGAAAGACCAGCGATCAGAAAAAGAGAATTCAGAAAAAAAAGAATGATCACACGTCTGGAGATACAGTTTTGAACAAGTTGCATAAGGGAATTATCTTTCGGTCCATCTCGACGCTGGTAATAGTTTGCCTTCTCCTGATACAACCAGCCATGGCGGATACACCTGAGCAGCGGGAGCAGTATCGCTACGCTCTTGGTCTGGTGCAGCGCCAGCTCTACGAAGAAGCGGCAAAAGTTCTCACGCGGCTTCTTTCAGAACCAAAATCTTTTTCGCAAGCCGACGGAGCGCTATTCTGGCTGGCTGAATGCGAATACCGGCAGAAAAACTATGTCAAATCCGCAGGTCTGTATACCCGGCTACTGAAAGATTACCCCAACAGTATCTTCCGTGACCGCTCGGCTTACGGCCTCGCCTGGGCTCACACAAACGACAACAACCCCAAATCTGCCGTCGAAGCTTTTGCCAAGGTAAGCCGTAATGATCTCAAGCTCTGGATCGACGCCAATATCAAGCGTGGTTTTCTGATGGTCAAATTCAATATGGATGTGGAACAGACAGTTCGAAACTACGAAGAACTTCTGAAGGAGCCGACTCTTAGCGATACTCAGAGGTTTGAATGCCATCTACAGGCCGGGGTCGGTAAATTCAACCAGAGTATTTACAAGCAGGCTCTCGAACATTTTGCCAAAGCCCTTGACAAATGCCCGGCAGACAAACAGCAGGCTCTGCAGTTTTACATCGCCGAAGCGAACTTCAGAATGAAAGATTACGCCACAGCCGCCACTGCATACGCCAAGACCATGGCTCTGGGGCCAGACACAACTCTTGGCCAGAAATCAGGTTATTCGCTGGCCTGGTGCCATATCAGACTTTCTGACCCGCAGAAGGCGGTCGCACTGTTTGAAAAACAGGCTGGCAATCCGACTTCAACAGTCAGAAAAGAGTCGATAAAAAATCTCATCGACCTGCTGATGAATCTGCATGAATACAACAAGGCAGTCGAGTGGATTACCCGCACCGTCACAGCCCTGGATGCTGCCGATCAGCCAGAACTTGATTTCATCAAGGGCCTGGCCCTGTCGCGCACTGGCGAATTTGAAAAAAGTCTGCGCGCCTTTGAAGATTTTCTTAAAAAATACCCCAAAAGCAGCAAAATCTGGGAAGCACATTATCAGGCTGGTTTGGTCAACATCTCTCTTGGCCGTTTCAAAGAAGCGATTGACAACTTCGACAAGGTCACTGCTGAAAAAGTAGACCCGGATCTGCGCGAGAAAGCCATCTACCGCATTGGAGAATGCTGGTTCAACCTTGGTAACATTACCCTGGCCGGCGACCACTTCAACAAGGTCATCAAGCAATTCCCGACCGGCAAAACCCGTTTCGATGCTCTTTATCAGCTCGGCGAACTGGCCTACCTTCAGAACAGTTATGCCGATGCTCTGACCGCTTTTGAGGCAATCGCAGCTTCGGGCAACGAACTTGCTCCCCAGGCAACCTTCAGATCTGGCGAAGTACTGATGAAAGCGGCGAGATACGAAGAAGCCATTGCCCGCTTCCAGGCTTATCTCGACCAGAACGCCAAGGGCAGGCTCAAAGAAGACGCAATCTTCAAAGTCGGTCTTTGCTGGCTTGAACTAAAGGATCAGGCCCAGGCACTGGCAGCCTTTTCACAACTGCTCGACGCAACCGGTTATTTCCGCCAGGAAGCCCGTTTTCACATCGCTGAAATAGCCAGATCCCTCGGCAACCATCCGCTCGCCATTCAGCATTACAAAGCCATTACCACCGAAGAGCCCAACCATCCGCTGGCTTCCAGAGCCAGGCGTGCGGCTGGAATGTCGCTTTTTGCCAGCGGCGACCATAAAGGAGCCATAGAAACATTCGCAGCCATAATCAAAGACTATCCTCCTTCCGATGCTGCAATTCCTGAAACCAGACTGTGGCTTGGCAAAAGTCTGATTGCCTCAGGCGACATCGAAGGCGGCGTTCTTGAAGTTCTGAAAGTTCCGGTGTTGTTTCCCGGCAACAGCAACATTGCTGAAGCTTACCTGGAAGCTGCCCGCGGTTACGCAAAACTCAAGAATCTCAACAAGTCACGAATGATGTATGAAGAAGTTCTCAAAGCCAATCCAACCCCGGAATTCAAGGCAGAAGCCGAAGCTGCGTTGAAAAAACCCTGAAACATTTATCGAGGCAATGCTGAATTTTCCTGCCAAAAACATCGCCCACAGGCTCCTGACCGGAATCGGCTTTCTATTCCTGTCAGGCGGCATTTCGGTGTATTCTGCACCCGACAGTCTGCCTTCGACATTCAAAGGTGTCTTCGATGTCGGAGCGCAGTTCTATGACTTCCAGAATTACCAGAATGTTCCGTACTTTCATGGCGGCCTCGATCTTTGTACCCCGGCCGGCACAACCATCTACACACCTGTTGGTGGAATGGTGGCCATCAATGACTACAAAATAACCGCGGCCAATGAGCCTCACATGTTCTCATATGCCAGACGGCCGTTCAAACGCGGAGAATCGTCACAGACCCGCTACCTCGAAGTTGCCGTCACCACTTCTGACGGCCAGATCTGGATGTTTCGCCATGTCGACCCCTCTTCAATTCCAGCAGAAGTTTTCGATTGCGTTGAAAGCGGCCGGAAATTGCCAGCCGGTAGCCCGGTCGGCCGAGTTGCCACATGGCTGCAGCCTGTCTTGCCCGAAAAAAGACTTTACGATCATCTGCATCTCGAAATTCTCGATGCAGATGGCAGTTACCTTAACCCGGCAGATCTGGTCAAAACCGGCAAAGACTATTATCCACCAGTAATTCACGGGGTATATGCTGCCCGGCATGGTTCAGCAGACGCAAAAATGCTCAATGAAGCTTCCGTAACCGAAGTTTCAGGCAACCTGGACCTGATTGTAGCGGTCACCGACCGCATGAACCGGGCCGGTTATCTGCATTCTGTCCATTCGGCAGCCTGGTCATTGGAAGAACTTGGCAAAGACGGCAGCACCAGACCACTCGAGCAACACGAAGTTTTCAGATTCGATAAACTTCCTTTCAAGGGCGAGCGGGTACAGCTCAGCAAGGTATTCTATCGCAGCCATCTCAATACCCCGTCAGGAAAAGTCACTGCCAACGGGAATACCGGCCCAAGATTCTTTCTGGTCAACCTCACCTGCGGCAGCAAAACAGACGGCTACAGTTCTGAAAACTGCCTGCAGACTTCACAGTATTCTTCCGGGCAATACCGACTCAATATTACGGTCAGCGACCGCGCCGGCAACAGCCGGCAGCAGTCATTTTCCATCAGAATAAAGAATTAAAGGGCTCTGGCTTTAACGACAACGAAGTCGGTGCCGCCAAGACTGAGGGTATCCCCGGGCTTGATCGTCTGCTTGTCTTTCACCGTCCGGCCATTCAGACGGGTAGTATTGGTTTCGGTCAGCGGCGCTACGCTGACAATGCCATTGTTGACAGATATCTCAACATGCTTTCTGCTGACTTCTGATGCGGAAATACATATCTGATTCTCAGATGAACGGCCGATTCTTATGACGCTGCCCTGTGCTTCGTAGGCTTTGCCGTTGCCTTCGAGCGCAAACACCAGGCGTTCCTTGTGAGGAACAAGCCCTCCATGCGCCTCAACCTTCGGTGCTTCAGGTTTCGGCACAACTTTTTCCGCCTCGATCGGCGCAGGCTTCGGCATCACAGGAACGGCAACCACTGGCTGCACGGCCCTTTTTTCGGGCCTTTCTGCTGGTTTTGGCTCTGAGACTGGTTCGGGTTTCTCCACAGATTCGATATCAGACGGAGACTCCGGCTTTGCCAGTTTTTCCTGTTCGTCAGCCAACCTTCCACTTAAAACCGGGGCAACGACAGCCTTGTTTTTGAGAGTCTTTTTGCCGGCCGATTCAGGCTTTGCCGGCGGCTGAGCCGCCTCAGGAGCAACCTTTTCCGGCAATGGCGGCGGCACAGGCACCGGAGGAATAACCGGTGAATCAGCCGGCTTCACGGCTGGCGGTTCATCAGCTTCAGAAAGCCGCGAAAGAGCGTCAGATAGAGGCGGAGCTTTAACTGCAGCATGTTTAACCGTCTTTTTACCCTTGGTCTCAACCGGAGAAGCCGGTTTAGCCGGCTCTTCGGTCTTCTCGCTTTTTATTTCGCCCTGAGCAATGGAAGGTTGCCCGGCGACATCTTTAACCTGCCCGCTGTCAGATTGACCTGAAACTATTTCAGCTGGCTGCTGCTCTGCAGGAGAACTCTCTTCGTCAGGAAAATTCTGCTTTCTTGCTTTTTCAAGCTCCTCATAATTCATGAAAAGAGACTTGGTAGACATCATTTCTGGAGCAGTTTTCTGATAAGTCCAGAGTTTATAGCCAGCAATGCCAAATACCAGAGCTGCAATCAGAATTACCCACGAATAGCCACCGCCAGTTTCTGCGCTCGAAAAGATAATGGGATACTCATGAATCAGACCTGAGGCATCGGTCATTTTTAACACCAGCGATCCGGTACCGTTATGCGGCAGAAATTTGAGTTCATAAGCCCCAGCCGGCTTTCCCGAAGAGGGTCTGATCTCAATTTCTGCATCACCCTTCTGCTGAATATCTGGAGTGCCTTGCACGGCTCCAAGAAATTCGAGCCTTGAAGCATCGAACCGCAGACTGATAACGCTGTCGGAAGCATTGGTCTGCAGGGTCACGACGAATAATTCTTCCGGCTGCACCGACAAAGGCATTTTCAGACCAGCCCCGTGCAGCACCGGCATTGCCAGCAGCATCAGCACAAACAAAATTCCTGTTTTCAAGCTTCTAGGCATCGTCACATCCCTTTCTTCCAACCTGGAAACCATTGCATGAGTTCTTCAACACTGGCCTTATGAGGTCTGTGTCCTCCAAATATCCTGCCGATAAAATTCCGCTTAACCCTTCTTACGGCCTTTTTCTCAAGTGTCTTTGCCAGCAGCTCCGGTTTATCCCATGTGCCGCCGACCGCAAGATCGACATAGGGTACACCGGTCTTTTCATCCTGTAAAGTTACTGTCCATTTTTTTAATTTGCGACCGATATCTGTCTGTCTCAGACTCTGCGGATTTATCATCAGTTTAGCATCCAGCTTCATTGCCAGTGGATCGAATTCACTGTTGCCGATTTCGAAGCGCAGATGCGGGCCGGCAAAAAGACCGTCGGCGATCAGCAGACGCCCTTTCAGGTCTTCGTCTTCCTCAGTGGTCACATAAAAATTCAGCTGCCCGACCCGGAAATCTGGTTTCTCGATGAATTCAGCACCCGCTTTTGCCATGGTTGCAGGGTCCAGCATCGGCAGAGACGGAACGAAAATGTCTTTGAACGCCAGATTGAAAACGGCATCCCGCTCACCATTGTCTTTCCAGTCAGCTTTAAAAGCTCCACCGAGAAAGCCACGCACCGCTTCGCTTTTATCAACCTGGAAACTGCTGAAGTCGAGACCATCCATGTCGCCCTCGAGCGCAAACCTGAATGGCTGGCCAGGCAAAAAACGCCCGCTGGCATGTTTCAACACTATCTTGCCGTTGAGAAGCCCCAATTCACATTTCTCGATCTCAGCTTCACCGGTGCCAGGGTTCAATGATAGACGAACGTCGTTGTTTCCGACTGGAATGGTAAAAACATGCTGACCGGCATTGTACTGCACCTGCATAGCAGTACTCTTAACACCGGCTTTAACCAGAGGTCGGGCAAATGTGCCGGCAATCTCCAGACTGCCATCGAGCCAGCCTTCTTCAGGAAAAGTTATGGCTGGAACCGTCATGCCGCCAAGCATCGACAGAACATCACCCGGATAAACTCTGCCAAATTTTCCTACAAGGCTAATTTTTCCTGCTTTGAGAGGATCTTCGACCCAGCCGCTGCTGATAAGGAAATCAGACCGCCCGAATGACGCAGCGCAGTCACTGACACCGATCCTGGCAAACCCTGAATCGGTGCGCCCTGAAAAATCCAGATTGGCACGCACATTCCGCACTGCATCCTTGAATGAGGCCAGTATCAGACAGCCATCTTTCAGGCTGGCACTTCCGGTTGCCACAATTTTTTCGGGGTTGCCACTCAAGAGAAAGCTTCCACTGATCGTTCCGGCATCGCACTGAAAATTGCGGCAGACCTCAGCTGGTAAAAAACCGCTGGCAAGAAATCGATAAATTTTGCTGAGCTCAAGACCTGAAAGCTCAGCAGACAAACTGTCCAGCACCGGCTTGAAACCCTTGCCCGGGTTTTCCAGACGCGCTTTGCCCTGCACTTTTATCATGGCATCGAGCAGCGAACCCGTTATTTCTTCAAGATCGACCGAAAAAAGCCGGTCGCCGCGTTTTTCAAATCGCTGCTGCTTGTTG
>CAZPCO010000017.1:0-21660 GCA_964585025.1 uncultured bacterium
GTTACAGTCGGTTCATCCTTCTTTTCTTCCTTTTCTTTATCCTTTTCAGCAATTTTGTGTTTGAAAACCCGGTCAAATTTTTTGATGAATTTGCCGGTTTTCGCATTGTAGGTTCTGACGACAGCCTGTTTTGGAGAAAGCTTGAGAACCTGAACATATGAACTGCCTGGCTGGATTGCCGGCGTATGAATGTTGGTGACTTTTCCAACCTTATTCACCTTGGCACAGAAATTATTGGAAGAAGGTCCCATGTGAACGTGCCCGGAAACCCAGAGAAAAACCTGGGGATTGTCCTTCAGAATATTACGAACCTTTGCAGAGGGTTGAATAGTAGCTTGAGTGAGAGACAGGCCACCTTTACGGTTATAGCTTCCCAGTAATGGACCATGGAAAAAAACTATGGTCGGCATACTCTTATTGCTTTTGAGAGTTTCTTTTAAAAACTTCAGACTGGTTTCAGAAATCCTTACCAGAGTTTTCGACTCAAGATCATCGTCGGGCAGAAAAACAAGTAAATGTCCGCCAACTTTGCGGTAATAGCGCAAAGACTTCAGTTTAAAGGAATTTTTAAAACGTTCAAGTTTTGCTTTGCGTTCTTTCGGGGTAGTGCGAAGCTTTGGATTCTTGGCGTTTTTATTGGGATTATAATAATCTTTGTATTGAACATCATGATTGCCGGGTACTGCCAGAATCGGCACTGAAAGATGACTGAGTGCCTTAATCATATATTTGTATTCAGCCGGAGAGCCGATTTTTTCAACCAGATCCCCGGTGATGGCGGTAGCATAAACATCAGACATTTTGTTGATTGCTTTTATCGCTCTCTGCAGGCTGTCATTATTGGCCGGTCTGCAGTGCAGGTCGCTCAACACTGCTACCAAAACCGGTTTGTCTTTAGAATCGTCTTTTGCCTCGCCCTTCTGTGCTTTGTTAAAAAGTGCTTCAGAAGCGTCGAGCGCCGTTCCCTCACTGATGGTAACCTGGCTCTTTTCATCAAACGGATTCGCACTGGCGGGCCCAACGATAATGACAAAGGCCAGCAGCAGAGAAAGCGCCAAATTTCGATAAAGATTATCACGAAGGTTCATAAGAAACAGCCCCCTTCAATCTGGAATACAGTACATTATACTATGCCATTATCCATAAAGTTTTTGCATAACTCTGCAGAATTCCAACTGGGTTGTCAAATCATAACCGGTGGTTTAAATTTATCTTATGATCAAAATAATTAACGTTCACGAATACACCGGAGGAATTGAGAAAGCTGTCGAATATATACACGGCATCTGGGGCAATGCGAAAAGTCTTGCTTATTACCAGGATGCCATTCGTCATTCATTCGATGGCGGCCGTTTGCCGCAGTTTTATCTGCTGATGCGTTCGGAAACAGCGATTGGCTGCGCCGCTCTCATAACCAACGATTTTATCAGCCGACACGATCTGTATCCCTGGATGGCATGTCTTTTCGTTGCCGAGAGCGAAAGAGGCCATGAATACGGCAATCTGCTGATGACGCATGCGGAAAAGCAAGCCAAAGCCGCAGGTTTTTCCAGCATCTATCTGACTACCGACCACGATGGATATTACGAAAAATACGATTGGAAACGTATTGAAGACGGAATAGATCTGTTTACTGGCCAACCATCACGTATTTACCGCAAAGACCTCTGACCTGCAGTCTGCATGGAGATCAATCAGGAGAAAGCATATGAAACTTTTCCGCTGCTCAGCATTGGTTCTTATCTGGCTGCTGTTTATCAAGATGACTGGAATATTTGCGGCAACCGCAATCGTTATTCCAGCCGGAACTCTGGTGCGCCTGAACCTTGAAGAAGCCCTGTCGACCAGAAGCAGCAAAACCGGTGAAATGGTAAGTTTTTCCGTCGTCGAAGAAATTAAAATCGGCAGTCGCGTCATCATAAAAAAAGGCGCCAAAGCGACCGCCCAGCTGGAAAAAGTCAGAAGGCCCGGCAGTTTCGGGCGTAACGGCAGCCTGAAAATCAGGTATATCTCTGTTACCACCGCCAATGGCAAAGAATTGCCGATAACGCTCGGCGATAAGTCGATTAAAACAAACAAAGAAATGGGGCTGGCCGCCGGCGCCTCGCTCGGTGGCTACGTTCTGCTTGGCCCAATCGGCCTGATCGGCGGCACTTTCGTCAAAGGCAAACACATAGACATGCCCAAAGGCACCCAGCTCGTAGTAGAAACAGCCCAAAACACGACATTCTGATTTTCAGGCAACCCTGGTATTGCGCCGGCGAGCGATATCTATATCAAGAAGCTCATCATATATCGGCTTGTTCGCTGCCAGCTCGGGTATTGAATAAGCCATGATCGATACTATCATCAGTGGCAGCAGCAGCATAAATTCGTTGGTCATTTCCATAATCAGCACCGTACCGGTAAGTGGGCTCCTGACCGTCGCCGAGAAAAGGCCGGCCATACCAAGAACCAGAAAAATGATCTGATCAAAACGACCAGGATCGGCCCATTCGACCAGATAAAAGAATATACCGCCGGCTATCGATCCCAGTAATAGAATCGGGGCAAATATTCCGCCAGGAGCACCAGTATTGTAGCTTAGCAGGGTCAAAAAGAAACGCGCCAGGAACAATGCAGTAAGAACATACAGAGAATAGCTTTTGGTGAAAACATTGAGGATAAGTTTATGACCGATGCCGGGCAGATCGGGGAAAAAGCACCCAAGCACACCCAGAAATATTCCAAGGCCAAGAGTTAAGAGCAGCTGATGTTGACGAAACACAGACAGAGAAGCGATAAGCAACCTGTTAAAAATCAGACCCACAATTCCAATAAAAACCCCAAACAATAAACTCCATAAAACCAGCCGCAAGTCTGGATAAGAAAACATTCGTAAATTGTAGATCGGGTTCTGGCCCAGACAAAGTCTACATATCAGACTTGCGGATATTGTTGAGGAAAAAGCAGCAACAAGACTGAATCGATCCAGTTTCTGCTGTAACTCTTCCATAATGAACAGTAAACCAGCAAGTGGAGCATTGAATGCTGATGCCAGCCCGGCACCGGCGCCAGCACAAAGTAACAAAGCTCTTTCCTCAGGAGATGATCGGAAAATATTCGAACAGATTGAACCAACAGCACTGCCCATCTGCACGGTCGGCCCTTCTCTGCCCATTGCCAAACCTGATCCTATCGCGACTATGCCGCCAAAAAACTTTACCAGCAGAACAGGTGCTGCCCGAAACGAAAACCCTTCTCTGAGAACTCCTTTCAGGTGCGGAATTCCGCTACCCGAAGCTTCAGGGGCCAACCGTCTCACTGCGAATACCGCCAGAAGCAGAAAAGTGGTGACTATAAGCGATGGTATAAGAGAAATCCGACCCTGAAATATTTCGAACAACCCTGTTCTTGCATCTTCGGCTTTATCAAGACCGATACGGAACAATACAGCTACAAAACCAGCGCAGCAGCCAAGAAAAATAGACTTTGCGGCCAGCTGTCGTCTCTTTAGAAATGATTCACTATGCAGTTCGTTTTTCATGTTCCGCAAAAATATGCCTAACTGGTCCAATTTGCAAGGATTGACTTTGCGATCGCTGGTAAGCCGGAAATACGCACCGATACAAATGCTAAAACAACAAGAGCTTGCTATAATTCAAATAATCATTTAAAATAAATATTTGAATGAACTAAAATAAGCAGGTGGCAGACATGACAAAAGTTTCGACCCATGACCAGCTTCTTGCAACAGCAGGGCAGCTGTTTGCCGAACATGGCTTCAAAGGCACCAGCATCAAGATGATTGCCGAAGCCAGCAGTCAGAACATTGCGGCTGTCAACTATCATTTTGGCAGCAAACAGAACCTGCAGATCGAGACAGTTAAATTTGTCATCGGCAAGATCATGACGCCAATGCCGGCAAAAAAATCAGTTTCGCCACAGAATCTGCTTAAAAAATACATTTTCGACCGATGTCAGTTTCTTCTCAGCGGCAAAGCCCCTGAATGGTATGGCAAACTCATTGTCAGAGCCGGATTTGAAATGTCGCTCAACCATGAAAATATTGAATTATACAAGCCGGATTTCGATTATCTCGAAAGCCTTGCAGGCCTTATCAACCCGGAAATTGATGCCGCTTCAGCCAGATGGTGGGCTTACTCAGTGGTCGGGCAGATTTTCTTTTACGTGTTCGGACGCGAGATGATTCTTCTGGCAAACAATCAGTCCGGTTTCGAACCTGAAACTATAGACGCAATCGCAAAACATATCTACACCTTGTCTGCAGGCGGATTGTCGCACGAGAAAACGCAAAAGCAGCACGACTGCAGGCAAACAGAAAGCAGGAATAACAGATGAAAACCACGCAGCTATTTCACAACCAGACCAGAAGAATTTTCAGATCATTAAGTATGCTTTTGCCAGTCTTGCTTCTTACCATCAATTATCAGGCCTCAGCTCAGGGTTTGCCGGTAACGGCAATTCCTGTCGAAGAAAAGGAATTCACCGAACAACTGCGTGTGCAGGGCAGTGCTGAATCTGCAAGTATAGCCAGAGTTTCACCCCGCATTCCAGGCCCGATCGATGCAATTTTTGTTAAAGAAGGCGACGCAGTCGAAGCTAACAAAACCAGGCTGTTTGTCATCGATCCTCTCAAACTCGAAAAAAACGTCGAAATCAGACGCCAGGAACTTGCAATAGCAAAGCTTTCACTGCAGGAAAAAGAAGCCAGACTGAAGCAGGCAAAGGCCGATCTTGAAAAGTCACAACTCGACGTCAACCGTTCGCGACTACTCTGGGAAGACAATTCAACCAGCCAGGACAATTACGAAAAGGCGCAATTGAAATTCAAGGTCAGTGAAGCGACAGTCGAACACACGCAAACCCTGATCGAACTTGACCGTGAACAGCTCAAAAAGGCCCAGTTGGCTCTCAGTATTGCCGAGAAAGAATTTGCCGATTCCACCGTGCTTGCACCCATCAGCGGTCTGGTATCGGCGAAACTGCAGGAACCTGGTGAAATTGCTGCCCCCGGCAAACCGATAATTCTGATCAAGGACCCGAACAACATTGAGGTATCGGCCTTTCTTCCGGCTGAATATTACAATCGGGTCATGGTTGGGCAATGCCAGGCAATCATCAGTTCGTATTCCAGCAATAGTTATAAAAGCAGCGTCACTTTTAAAAGTCCCGAAATAAGCCCTGATCTGCGAACCTTTCAGATCAAATGCCCTGTTTCAGCCGACAAAGCCGCTATGGTTCCAGGGGCACTCGCCGAGGTAATTTTGGTACTTGCAACCAGAAAAGGTCTGGCTGTGCCAGCAGCGGCAATTTTAAACCGCGACCAGGGCAAAGTAATCTTCGTGGCAGAAGGAAACCGAGCCCGCATGGTAAAAGTCAGCACTGGTCTGGAAAACAACGGACTCTGCGAAGTCACAGCTGAAAATCTCAAACCTGGTGATCTTGTGATTGTAAAAGGCCAGCATCTGCTGAGCAGCGACCAGGAGATCGATCTGCAGAAGTCTGAAGGAGCTCAGCAATGAATTTCATCAGTTTTTCGGTAAAGCGCTGGGTGGCAATAATCTGCCTGATGCTGGCGATAACCGGCCTTGGCATCAATTCATACCGCAAACTGCCGCTTGAAGAACTTCCAAAAACCGAAATGCCATATATCACCGTTGTCACAATTTACCCCGGAGCCTCTCCTGGCGAAATTGAGACAGATGTGGCCAGGCGCATCGAAGACGCTACCGGTGCAATCGATGGTCTGAAAAGTCTCACCTCGTCTTGCATGGAAAACGCCTGCCAGACACTTCTGGAATTTTATATCGGCACCGATGTCGATCTGGCGGCCAATGATGTCAGAGAAAAACTCGACCTGATCGCCCGCGACTTTCCTGATGGGGTCGAAAAGCCAAAGGTTCTCAAATATGATATCAATGCTCAGCCAATCATAAATCTTGCAATCACTGGCAATCGACCTGTCGATGAGCTTTACGACTACGCCGACAATGAATTCAGAGACAAGCTGGCAGCCGTCCCGGGAGTAGCCGAAGTAAAACTGACCGGTGGCTCAAAACAGGAAGTTCAGGTATTGCTCGACCGCGAACGGCTTTCGGCGCGGGGCTTGAGCAGCCTTGACGTTGTCGCAGCCCTGCGCAAGGAAGTCAAGCTTATTCCAGCCGGAAGAATCAGACACGAGGGTTTTGAATATACAGTCAAGTTTGACGCTGATTATCGCGAATTTTCTGAACTTGAAACCCTGGAAATAGCCAACCGCAACGGTCAGCGATGCTATCTCAAGGATGTAGGCAGCGTGGTTATGGCAGGCGAGGAAAGACGTCAGGCGGCCGGAATCGATGGTCAAACCTGTATTGCAGTGCAGATCATCAAAAAGGCTGATGCCAACGCGGTTGAGGTTGTCAGACAGGTAAAAGCCTGCATTGCTGATCTCAAAACAATACTGCCTGGAGGTATCGAACTGATATGGGTTTCTGATGCCGGAGCCTATATTCAGTCTTCAGCCGACAATGCGGTCAGTAACATATGGCAGAGCATACTGCTGACGGCAATTCTGATGTTCTTTTTCCTGTATAACTTCAGTTCAACATTCACCGTAGCTCTTACCATGCCATTGAACATCATTACCGGGGTATTTTTCATATACCTGATGGGTTACACTCTGAATACAGTCACCCTTCTATCATTCGGCCTGTCTATCGGCATTCTGGTTACCAATTCGATCGTCGTTCTCGAAAGCATCGTCGCCAGAATCAGCGCCGGGCAGAGCAGTGACTCTGCAGCAATCGATGGCAGCAGCGAAATTCTGGTCGCGGTGTTGGCCAGTGCAGGCACCAATATCGTCGTTCTCTTTCCTATTCTTGGCATGAAGGGCCAGATCGGACAATTCTTCATTCCGTTTGCATTGACCATGGTTGGCGTTACGGCAATATCCCTGTTCCTTTCATTCACGCTTACTCCGGCAGTTGCGGCTAAAATAATCAGAAAAGAATCGACTGGCAGCGGCTGGCTGAAAAAAATTGAGCAGTTATGGAACCACTACTTTGCTTCTTTCACCGAACTGATGGTCAAAATGGTAGAAACTCTTGCCGCCAACCGTCTTTTGTCGGTCACTACCCTTCTTTTAGTTTTTGCTCTTCTTCTTCATGCCCTATATATGGTTCCATCGGTCGGGTTCTCTTTTCTGCCACTTTCAGATCGTGGAGAAGTCATCGTTAAACTTGAGTTCCCAGCATCTTTCTCTCTGCAAAATACTATCGAACGCACCAGAGAGATTGAAAGCCTGCTTTCAGGAGTGCCTGAACTGCGTCATAGATTGACAACTGTCGGAAAAATCGATGGCAATGTCGGGCAGACTTCCGAAGGTGTCTACCTGGCTCAGATTTTCTGCAAATTCAGCGAGAAAACAGAACGCTTACAGACAATTCATGCTCTTCGTGACCAAGTCAAAAGTTGTCTGGCAGGTTTGCCCGATGTCATAAGCAGCACCAGTCTTCCTGATCAGAGCGGAACTGGAGCCGAACTGAAACTTGTTATCAGAGGCAGCGAGTTCGCTGAGCTAGATCGTATTGCAACAGATCTGGTAACAAAATCCAGAAAGGCAGACTGGCTAAGAGATGTGGACACTTCGGTAAGAACCGGCAAAAATGAATTGAGGGTATCGCCGCGCCGGGCTGTACTTGGAGATCTGAAAGTTCCAGCCACCCAGCTTGGTATGGCATTGCGCACCAATCTTGAAGGAACTATGGCTGGAACATATAAACATAACGCCAGAACTTACGACATCCGTGTCAAGCTGAGCGAAAAAGAAGGCATCGGCCAAATCGCCCAGCTTGAAATGCCAGGACCCCCAGGGCATCCTATTATTCTCAAAAATTTCGCTAACATTGAACAGCAGCAATCACCTGTTTTGATTACCAGACGCAATAAGGGCAGAGTTGCAATGTTTTATGCCAATCCGGGAGCAGGGATACCGCTGGCACGAGCTGCTGATCAGCTAACAGAACTGGTAACCGCTGACAGACCTTTGCCGGCAGGATATTCGCTGCAATATATCGGTAAAGTTGAAGTCATGAAAGAGGGTATGGCTGACTTTATCGAAGTTGGCACCATCGCCTTTATCCTTACCTATCTGCTGCTGGCCGCCATTCTCAACTCATTTACCCAGCCTCTGATTATCCTGCTCACCATTCCTCTTGGTCTGATCGGCTGTATCTGGGCATTGTATTTAACCGGTGAATCTATTTCCATGATGGTATTGCTCGGTGGTGTCATGTTGATCGGTATTGTCGTTAACAACGCCATTCTGATCATGGACAGGGTTCAGATCAATCGGGAAGCCGGTCTTGCACCCCACCAGGCCATGTTCGAAGCATTGCGACACGAAATGCGCGCTATCACAATGATTACTCTGGCGGCTATTGCAGGTATGCTGCCAATGGCTATCGACAGCAGTCTGGGAAGCGAATTGCGCAGTGGTATCGGCATGGCAGCCATTGGTGGTATTGGAATATCAGCAGTCTTTACCCTTGTCATTCTGCCGGTATTCTATTGCCTGACAAACAGGCAGTAAAATCAACACTGTTGCTGAATTACCCGGTGCAGAGTTTCCATGACTGTTTTTACATCTGACTTTTCGACAGCAAAGCTGAGCCTGATTCTGTCATGCTGCTCCACTACAGGAACCACATCACCAAGAGCACGGGAATATGCCGCAGCAAGGCCGGGATTGTCTTTCAACCCGCAGCCAACCAGAGTTACTGCAGTCAGATTGGCAAAACAGTCAACTTCGTCTGCATGCATTCTGTCTGCCTGGTTCCAGCAGAAAGGCAGGGCATTGAACGCATCCGCACGTCTGAAACCAATTCTGAAACTACCTTTCATCTCGTTGTAGGGCTTGAATTGAATTATCGCCGGTTTGAAAGGCTCGCGGCTGAGCTCCTGCATAAAGAGATCGTCCGGTCGGCCAACCCCATGAATTCTGACAAAAACAAGTTTGTTGTCGCAGGTAATGCTTTTAACCGCTACCTGTTCGTCACCATCAGGCCCGACCACACTGCCTTCAGCGTTTGAAAAACTTGACCGCACGTGAATTCTGATTTCACAATCACGGGCACTGGAAATGGCACGCGGATGCAGAATTCCGTTGCCAAAACCGGCCAGCATCAGCATTTCTTCATAATTCAGATGCCAGACTTTGCGTGCGTCAGGAATAATACGAGGATCAGCAGTATATATGCCATCTTCATCAGTATATTTTTCGCAGACTTTCTGACCCAGTTCACGCGCCAGTATGACCGCCGTAAGATCAGACCCGCCTCGCCCCAGAGTTGTCAGGTCACCCTCATTGGTAATACCCTGAAAACCTGCAACAACAGCAACATTGCCGGGCATGAGAAATTTTGCCAACTGAGCGGCACGCCCGATTCTGACTATGTTGTAGTCTTCACCCTGCATCTCAGAAAAAAGCTGCAGATTGAAAGCATTGTATGATCTGGCATTGATGCCAAGTTCTTTGAGAGCTGCAGCAGCAAGAGATGCACTCACCATTTCGCCGGTCGCCATCATATGGTCGAGTTCACGTCGCTCTGGTACTGGTGTAACCTTGTTCATCAGAGCAATAAGATCATCAGTAGTATCGCCCATTGCTGAAACAACGACGACCATCCGATGCCCCTGCTGTGCCTTGCCGGCAATTCTTTCGGCAACTTTTCGAATTCTTTCGACGGAACCCATTGAAGAGCCACCGAACTTTTGCACCAGAACATCGCCATTGGCAAACATGTCTATCAGGCCTGCCTTATATAACGGAAGCAGGCTTTCAGACCAGCCAGCTTGATCTGGCTGCCAATCTGACCCAGAGCCTTTTCGAGAGTATCGCGACTCGTACGACTGGTAATCAAAATAACCGTATAACCAGCATTGTCAGAGGTTTCTCTGGTAACGGCAACTGTTGGCTGATGCAGCTTTTCAACTTCGATGCCGCTGCGATTGAGCATCTGCAGAAGCATCGCCAACGTATCGGTCATATTGACAATGTTGAACCTGAGGTAAAAATGATCACTAAAGCTGTCGATTTTTTCTGCCGCAATCAGATTGTCAGCTCTGGTTGCGAATGGGTCATGCAGATCTGAAAGAATACCACGCACCTGAACCTCAGGCGACGACCCGGGGCAGGTATAAACCTGTGACAGGCCATCAACTGTGCGGGCATAGATCATTTCCGATCCACCGCGTACTTGAGCAAGCAGATACCGGTCGGGTATCATACATGGCTCAACAATGGCTTTGATAACTCCGCTCTGAAATTGGGCTATACCCAGAAGTTTTATCGCATAGCCAAGTTCACCGGCAATGCGGACATCATCGACTGAAAGCGTATTGATGCCGAGGGTTGGAATCTGATCAGGTCTCAGCATGTATCCGAAAATCTGGGCAATCTGTAGAACCAGGCGATCTCTTGCTACCATTCCATGCAGATTGAGACTCGGGTTTCCACCTACCAGTTTTTCCCATTGGGCTTCGTGAATAGCCTGTTCGAGAGTTTTTCCTTCCTTTTCCATGCGCGAAAGAATGAAACCGGCAACCGAATCGTTCTGAACAATTATCTTTTCAGGTCTGGAAACAGCAAATGCAGAACACAACAGCCGTTGAAACGGAAATGACCCGCCAATGGCGGCACTGAAAAAAGTCTGCCGGTGTTTGCCTTCGAGCAGACGACTTATGGCCAGCTCAGCATCTGTCGTTATAACGTTTTCCGGAAAACGTTTGACGCGGTTGCCACTGCCAAAATGAATACCTGTCTGAACAGCGGCAAAAAAATCACCATGATCCAGGGTCATCCATGGGCTTTCAGCATTTTCACGCCCAAGAACCGGTAATTTCGCGGTATCCTGGCAACCAAAACCAATAAGAATTTCCTGCAGACGGCGCTTCCAGTCTGGCAGATTCAAAAATCCGGCGCTACTCATGTTCAGCCGTGAACTCCTTCTCCAGAGGCGTTTTCAACCGATTCCATAAATGCTTCCGAAAGTGTCGGATGCGGGTGGATCATCCTTGAAAAACTGTGGTTGTCAATGCCAAACTGCGCCATCATCGTAGCTTCATTGATGATGTTGCTGGCTTCAGGACCCCAGATGACGGCTCCAAGCAGCTTTCCTTCGTCAGATATCAGTGTTTTGATCTGCCCGTCACCCTCACCGGCTGTCAAAGCTTTACCATTGGCTGAAAACAGACTTCGACCCACCCTGAAGTTGATGCCCTTTTCTTTGAGAGCATCCTCTGTCTGGCCGACCCAGGCTATTTCAGGATGAGTATAAACACATGATGGCACAAGTGAATAATCGGCAGTGATTTTCTTTCCCTGCCACTGGGCAGCGAGAATCATGGCATCATAACTAGCCTTGTGAGCCAACATTGGCCCTGCAATTGCATCACCTATGGCATAAACCCCGGGTTCGCTGGTCTGGTAATCAATACCGGTTTTTATCAACCCGCGCTCAGTTTCGATCTGCAGATCGGTGTCATGCATGAAACTCATATTGACCCGGCGGCCAACCGCAATCAGCACTTTTGCGAATTCACGCTCAACGCCATCGATAACTGCAAGAGCGTGGCCTTCCTTTTCGGTAAGAGAATCAACTTTTTTGCCGGTCATGATTTCCATGCCGGATTTTTTGAATACCGGCATCAGCCGTTTCGCTACGGCATTGTCAAGACCAGGAAGTATCTGAGGCATCATTTCTACTACACATACTTTGCAGCCAAACTCAGCAAAAACCTGACCAAGCTCGATGCCAATAACACCGCCACCTACTACCAGAAGACTTTCAGGAACACTATCGGTGTACAGAGCTTCGTTACTGGTCCAGAAAATCTGACGATTGGTGGGAAAAACTGCGGGTGCAGCTGGTATGGAACCAACTGCAAGACAAACTTTTTCAGCCTGAAGGGGTTCGTCCTGGCCGGAAACTTTGACTATCCGGTTTTTAGCCAGACGGGCGAGACCTTTGAATAGAGTGACGCCACTCTTTTCTAGCATTTTGATGATTCCCTGACGCAGCTGTTGAGTAATTTTATTCTTGCGTTCCATGACTTTCGACCAGTCATAACCAGGGTTGTCACAGCTTATTCCAAATTCAATGGCATGCTTGACCAGATGCAGATTCTTTGCCGATGCAAGCAATGCTTTGGTGGGGATGCATCCCCAGTTAAGGCAGGTGCCACCAAATTCAGTTTCATTGTCGACGATAGCAACTTTTTTTCCGGCACGTGCCATTCTTGCTGCCAGCGGGTATCCACCCGGGCCACCACCTATGATGATCAGGTCGAAAGTCTGCATGGTTTATTCCCCAATATTAACGAGAATTGAACCCTTTTCTACAGGTTTACCATTCTCGATCAGTATTTTTACAACTTTGCCGCTTTTATCAGACTTTATTTCATTCATCATTTTCATCGCTTCAACGATGCAGATTGTCTGACCAGCCTTGATGGTATCGCCTTCTTTGATGTAAGGAGGCGAATCTGGAGATGGAGATCGATAAAACGTTCCGGCCATTGGAGAGACTATGGTTTTAAAATTTGCAGTTGCCGGTTCAGGGGCTTTCTCTGGAGATACTGCCGATTTTTCCGGGAGTTTTCTGGTTTCGACCGGCATTATTGGCATCGTCTGAACAGGAGCATGAACCTGATGCATCTGTAACTGAGAATGCTTTTTGAGGCTCATTTTCAAACCGGAGGTTTCAAGTTCAAGTTCGGCCAGGCGGTTTTCGCCCATTAGTCTGATCAGTTCAACTACCTGGTCAATCTTCTGATCTTCATGATTCCGTGTGGTTTTTGCTTTTGGCATAAAAAACTCCAAAGTTAAGTGAAACGGAGTATAGCAGATAGCCAGATACAGGGCAATAAGGTATTATTTTGCTGTTTATGGTTTGCCATTGTCTGTTTTTGCACATTGTTTATTATAATGTGTACAGAATTAATTAAATAAAACAGTCATAGTATTTCTTAGGTTTTGTGGAAACTGTGGATAACCACGTGTACAACTTTACAAATCAAAATCTGCCGATGTGGAAAAAGCTGTTGAAAGTTGTTGAAGTTTTTCACTGTTTGTTAACATTTTTTTCTGTATGTTTTCTGTTTGCATTTATCCACTGTTTTTCCACAGAATTTCCACAGGGTTTTCCAGACCATTATCAGAACTTTGATGTTAAAAGTCCTTGCAGTAAAGGCTTTTGTCTGGTATGATTCAACCATCCCAATTAACTCAAAATAACCTGAATCTTTCGGTTTTGTTGTCATTATTTGAGTTGTTGTACACAAAAGCTGTGAGGTCATTGTACATGATGTCGTTCCTCGATACGCTCTGGAATAAAATAACCACAGAAATTCAAGCTGATGGAAGCAGTCACAGTTCGAAGATTTTTATGAGTTCCATCACCCCGGCAGCAATTGAAGGCGATCATCTGATCATGGAGGCTACGAATGATTTCTGCCGGGATCTGGCAGAAAAGCGATACGCAGAGGTAATAACCCGCATTCTCAGCAGCGAAAAACCGGCTCTTAAATATCGACTGATTACCAGGGCCGGCCGTTCTTCGGCATTTAAACCTCAACAGCCCTCGATTCCAGCTTTTAAAGCTGATGATGAAGTTAAAACGGTTAAAACAGTGCCTGCAAAATATGATGGCATGTTCAACAGCAAGTATTCTTTTGATTCTTTCGTTGTTGGCAAAAGCAACCAGTTTGCTTATGCTGTTTGTCAGGCAGTCAGTCATAATCCTGGCAATCTGCACAATCCGGTATTCATATATGGTGGCGTCGGTCTGGGCAAAACTCATCTGATTCAGGCCATCGGCCAGGATACTCTCGCAAAGAACCCAAAAGCCAGAATTGCTTATCTGTCTTCAGAGACTTTTACCAACGAATTCATCGATTCGATCAAAGACAAGAAAACAGAGGCATTTCGCGCCAAATACCGCAAAATCGATCTGCTGCTGATCGATGATGTGCAGTTTTTTGCCGGCAAAGAGCAGACCCAGGAAGAATTCTTTCACACGTTCAATGAGCTTTTTCAACAGAAGAAGCAGATAGTTCTCACTTCTGACAACCCCCCCGGCAAAATACAACGAGGTGGTGAATCTCTTGAAGAACGCCTGATTTCGAGATTTGGCATGGGTGTGGTCGTTGATATTCAACCCCCAGACCTGGAAATGCGTGCCGCTATTCTGAAGAAATTCGCCAGCAAATCGATGGTCGAAGTCTCAGACGAAATCATCATGTATCTTGCTCAGGGTGTTGTCTCTCATATTCGCGATCTTGAAGGAGCTTTCAACAGCGTGCTGGCTTTTGCCGGCGTTATGAAGAAGTCGATCAGCAAAGATCTGGTCGATCAGGTATTAAAAGATAAGCTGCGCGAAAATTCCGGTGGCAAAATCAGCATTCCCTGGATTCAGAAGCGTGTCGCTGAATTTTACGATATCTCGGAAGACGAAATGAACGGAAAACGCCGTTCTCAGAATCTGGTTTTGCCTCGGCAGGTTGCTATGCGCCTTTGTCAGATTCTTACCGATGCTTCGTTAAATCAGATCGGTGAAAAATTTGGTGGCCGCGATCATACGACAGTGATGCATGCCTGTGACAAAGTTAATCGCAAAATGAAGCAGGAAAAACCCTTTGCGGAAGAGTTTGAGCGGGTAAAACGTTTTGTCGATCCAGAAAAGCAGTGAATGAATGTCTGTCGGCATTATTATGAATAATGCCTGATTAATCATTAACAAACGCAAGGTTCATGTAATCTGGCGTTTGTTTGTTTTTAGCAACTTTTTTTGCAACTGACGTATGGGGGTATGTGATTAGGCAAAATAACGCAAAACAAGGCGTTGAATTTCGACGGGAAAGATGTTTTTGAGGCTGGCAAAGGCTTGAAAAAAAAGTTGTTTTGGAGTAAGATGTTGAACCCTCTCTTCTCAGTAGAGAGTGAATTGAATACCTGGTCAACCATATAATTAATGGAAACTAACAGACAAACTGCTGGCAATCGACGCCTTGGGCTGGTCAAACCGGTCGGTTTTTCACTGATAAAAGCTCTTTCTGGGATGCGCGAAGGCAACTATCGTGCTTCAGAAGGCAGGCAGCGTTATACTTTGACCGCCCGCGAACTGGTTGTTCTTGGCAAGCTTGTCAATGCCTGGAAAGATGTTGTTGGTTTGCAGCTGGCTGCAAAAACCTGTCCGACCAGACTTATCAAGGGGAAGTTGTATCTTGCGGTTGCTGATAGTCAATGGATGCAGACCCTGATATTTCTCAGACCACGCATTGTCGAGAAGCTCAGTGAGTTGTTTCCAGAGATGAAAATCAGCGAAATTATCGGTAAACCAGGGGTTATACCACCAGAAATTGAAAAAATGGTTAAAGAGGCCACCTGGCCTGACTGGCAGAATGAAAAGGTGTTGCCTATGGCTGAATTGAAAAATCCTGAACTGGCTTCACAACTGCACCGTTGCCAGCAGAAGCTCGATGCCAGGCTACGTGGTCTTGAAGAGCGCGGTTATAAACTCTGCCTGTTGTGTCGTGCTGCGGTAACACGTTCAAAAAATGGCATTTGTGCTATGTGTGTCTATAAAAACCGTGAAGATAAGCTGTTGCAGACCAGGCTGCTCATTTCAGAAATGCCATGGCTTGGGTTTGATGAGGCATGTGAATTTGATGCCGCTTTGACTCAGATCGAGTTCGAAGCTATCAGGGCAGAATTACTCGATGAAAGCTTGAAGCTTATCAATGAGCTGGGCGAAGACCTCAAACAGTCTTATGATGAAGAAACCATGGTGCGCATGAAAAAGGAAATGGTGCGGGCGATGATGCTGTTTAACGGCTGCATGCCTGACCAGGTCGATTTTGATCATCTGCACGCCCAGGAATTACCGGACCGGCAATGGCTCGACTTTTTGGCAATTAAACCAGGAGAACCCTGATGCTGATTCATATCGGTCAGAATGAATTTGTAGATTTAAGAAACTGCGAGTTGATAATCAACCTGCAGACAGTCGATGAAGATACCCGCAAACGTATTATAGCCGTGCTGCCGGAGCTTGAAAATCATGGTGGCTATCGTGCTGCCATCAGAACGATAGACGGCCGGTGGCTCGGTTCGACTCTGTCGCCTGAAGCGCTTGCGCAACGCGGAAATTGTCACCCGTTTCAACAGGCTGAGTATCTCAGACCTGAATGGAAAACGACTTCTCTGTATCGTTATTAATAAGGAGCTACGCAATGACTGAAAAGGAAAACCCTGTTGTGATGCAGCAGGACCAGCCTGAAAATCTTGAAGTGCCTGCCGAACACGAGCATCTTAACAATGGTGAATACTCAGCGCGCAACATAAGGGTGCTCGAAGGGCTCGAAGCGGTTCGAAAAAGACCAGGCATGTATATTGGCGGCACCGGGCTCGACGGTCTGCATCACCTGGTCTGGGAAATCGTTGACAACAGCATTGACGAAGCTCTTGCCGGGCATGCAACGACTATTCATGTAACCATGCATGAAGATGGCTCGATTTCTGTTCTTGACGATGGCCGTGGCATTCCGGTTGACATCCATGAACAGACCGGTAAATCGGCATTGGAAGTAATTTTGACCGTTCTGCATTCAGGCGGTAAATTCGACAAGAACAGCTATAAATACAGCGGCGGTCTGCATGGCGTCGGTATTTCTGTCGTAAATGCTCTTTCTGAGTGGCTCGAAGTGACTGTCTGGCGTGATGGCGGCGTTTTTCAACAGTCGTTCAGGCGTGGCGCCGCTTTTGGCGAGATGACCTCCAGTGAAGGGGCCAATCGCACCGGCACCAAAATCAGATTTAAACCTGATGCCGAAATTTTTGAAAGCACGGAATTCAGTTTCGACATTCTTTCCAAACGCCTGCGCGAACTTGCCTTTTTGAATCGTGGCGTTAAAATCGTTCTGCGCCAGAAATCGACGCTTAAATGCCATCTTTTTGAATATGTGGGTGGCATAGCCAGTTTCATCGAATTTCTCAACGAGACCAAGAACCCGTTGTTCCGTGATGTCATAACCTTTTCCAAAGAGAAGGACGGCATAGAAATCGATGTGGCCATGTCTTACAACGATGGTTACGCCGAGCAGTTTTATGCCTTCGTCAACAATATCAATACCATCGATGGCGGCACACACGTCATTGGTTTCCGCAGTGCTCTCACTAAGGTTTTTAATCGATATTTGAAAGAAAACCCTGATTTGCTCGGCAAAGACAAGGGCAAGGGCAACGAAATCAAACTCGCAACCGAAGATACCCGTGAAGGTTTGATTGGTGTCCTGTCAATCAGGGTTCCCGAGCCACAATTCGAAGGCCAGACCAAAGGCAAACTCGGAAATCCTGAAGTCAGAGCCGTAGTCGACCAGGTAGTTGGCGATATACTTTATGATTATTTCGAACAGAATCCATCTGTGGCACGCCCGGTCATGGATAAAATTCTGACCTCGATGAAAGCACGCCTGGCGGCTCAGAAAGCTCGCGAACTGACCCGCCGTAAGACAGCACTCGAGGGTGGCTCACTTCCTGGAAAACTCGCAGACTGTTCGGAACGGGACCCAGCCAAATGTGAATTGTTCATCGTCGAAGGTAATTCCGCAGGCGGTTCTGCCAAGCAGGGCCGTGATCGGCGCACGCAGGCTATTCTGCCATTGCGCGGCAAGATTCTCAACGTGGAAAAAACCCGTCTCGAACGAGTAATTGGCAGCGAAACCATCCAGGATTTGATCAACGCCATCGGCACCAATGTTGGTGCAGATGACTTCGATATCAGCAAAACCCGTTATCATAAACTGGTTATCATGACAGATGCCGATGTCGACGGTGCTCACATCAGAACCCTGCTGCTGACTTTCTTTTTCAGATATATGCCCGAATTGATTCATAAGGGCTATCTATATATCGCTCAGCCGCCGCTTTACAAGCTCAAAAAGGGTAAGATCGAAAAATACGCCTTCAGTGATGAAGAAAAAGACAAAATTGTCCAGGAAGAATTTGGCGGCATGGACAAGGTTGTGCTGCAGCGCTACAAAGGTCTTGGTGAAATGAATCCAGAGCAGCTCTGGGAAACGACCATGAATCCAGATACTCGTATTCTCAAAAAGGTCAGGGCCGACGACGAGACTGAGGCTGACCGCATTTTCTCGGTTCTGATGGGCGACAAGGTTGAACCACGCCGTGATTTCATTACCGCCTATGCCAAACAGGTCAAGAACCTGGATATTTAATTAAGGGGCAGATTCACAATGGATAATATTAACGAAAACATTCCTGTCGAGGAAAATGGCGGAATCAGCGCTCCTCCGCCCCCACCGCCGCCGACAGGCACCAGACACATAAATATCGAAGACGATATGAAGGCTTCTTATATCGACTACGCAATGAGCGTAATCGTTGGCCGTGCTCTGCCTGACGTCAGAGACGGTCTTAAACCGGTTCACCGTCGCGTGCTTTACGCAATGTTCGACCAGGGCATCACCAGCAAGAAGCCATTCGTCAAATCAGCCCGCACCGTCGGGGAAGTCCTTGGTAAATATCATCCGCACGGTGATGCAGCTGTATACGACACTCTGGTTCGTATGGCCCAGGATTTCAGTCTGCGCTATCCGCTGATCAACGGGCATGGGAACTTTGGTTCGGTAGATGGTGACGAAGCTGCGGCAATGCGTTATACCGAAGCCAGGCTCGAAGCCCTCGCCGAAGAACTGCTCAAAGATATCGAAATGGAAACTGTTGAGTGGATGCCGAACTTTGACGGCTCTCTCAATGAACCTATCGTTCTGCCAAGCAAGTTTCCCAATCTTCTCGTCAATGGTTCTTCTGGTATCGCAGTTGGTATGGCCACCAACATGCCGTCTCACAACCTTTCCGAAGTTATCGACGGGCTGATTCAGCTGATTGCCAACCCAGATCTCAGCATCGAAGATCTGATGAATTACATACCCGGCCCGGATTTTCCGACCGGCGGTATCATCATGGGCACCGATGGTATTGAATCAGCCTTTAAAACAGGTCGTGGCAGCATCGTCGTGCGTTCAGTCGTAGAAATTGAAGAATTCAACAAGGGCCGCGATCGCATTGTGGTTAAAGAATTGCCATATCAGGTCAACAAGGCCCGCCTGGTCAAATCAATTGCCGATCTGATCAAGGAAAAGAAAATCGATGGAATCACCGATCTGCGTGATGAGTCGAGTCGTGAAGGCATGCGCGTCTGCATCGAACTGCGCAAGGGCGTCAACACCGATGTAATTCTCAACCAGCTATATAAACATACTCAGCTGCAGACCAGTTTTGGTGTCATCAATCTGGTTCTGGTCGACAACCGCCCGCTGGTTCTCAATCTCAAGCAGATGATGGAACACTACATCAATCACTGCCGTGATGTAATCAGACGTCGCACTATTTATCAGCTGCGCAAGGCCGAAGAAAAGGCTCATATTCTTGAGGGTTTGACGATTGCGCTCGATAATCTCGATGCGGTAATCGAACTGATCAAGGGAGCAAAAGATCCTATTGAAGCCAGACAGGGGCTCATGGATACTTTCATGCTTTCTGAAAAGCAGTCGCAGGCCATTCTCGAAATGCGTCTGCAGCGCCTTACCGGCTTGGAAAGAGACAAGATCGTTGCCGAATATCATGAAACTCTCGCTTTGATTCAGAAGCTCAAAGGTATTCTTGAGTCTGACGAGAAGGTTCGCGAAATCATCCGTGAAGAACTGCTCGATATCAAAGCTCGCTTTGGTGATGTCCGCCGAACTCAGATCACCCGTTCTTCAGCTGAAAAGTTGAATGTCGAAGACCTGATGCAGGAAGAAGATATCATTATCACTCTCACCAAAAATGGCTATGTCAAACGCATGTCGCCAACTGTTTTCAGACAGATCGGTCGCGGCAGCAAGGGCAGCAATGTCATGGGCGTCAAAGAAGAAGACGTGGTCGAACATATGTTCCTGGCCACGACCCATTCTTATCTGCTTGTATTCACATCGATTGGCAAAGTTCACTGGATCAAGGGTTACCAGATCCCAGAGGGTGGCCGACAGGCAAGCGGCCGGGCGATGGTTAATCTGCTGCAGTTCGAAGAAAACGAAACTCTGACCGCGATCATGCCAATCAAGACTTTTGATGATGTGCGCCGCGTATTTATGGTCACCAGACGTGGCGTATCCAAAATGGTCATGCTTTCGGCTTTTGCCAGACCGATGGCCCGCGGCATTATCGCTCTCAGGCTGGATGACGGTGACGAACTGATTGCCGTCAAGACAATCCATGGCGGAGAACAGGTGGTCATTGCGACCCGCAACGGTTACGCCATCCGGTTCCCTGAAAGCGAAGTCAGAGTCATGGGTCGTGCCGCTCGTGGTGTGAAAGCGATTACTTTCCGCGACCCGGGTGATGAAGTCATTGGCATGGAAGTGTTCAGCCGCCAGACCGAGGGTGGAGAACTTCATGTGGCGGTTGTTTCTCCTGAAAACAGTGAAGTTACAGTCGCCGCAGAAGTTGATGAATTGCTTGAAGAAGGCGTCGATGTCGCGGCAGAAGAAGTCATCGAAGAAGAAATAATCGATGATGTTGTCGAAGACGAGACTGCTCCAACAGAAGATACCGGCCGTTATGAAGGCAGACTGTTGACAGTTTCAGCTCTCGGGTTCGGCAAAAAGACTGATATCAACAACTATCGTGTCACTCATCGCGGTGGCAAGGGTGTCATCAACCTGAAGATCATGGAAAAAACCGGCGAAGTTCTCGCAATCAAGCGCATGTTTGAAGGTGACGAACTGATGGTGGTCACAACCAATGGCAAGGTAGTCAGGTTGAGTGCTGACTCTATAAGAAACACCGGTCGTGCTGCTTCGGGCGTTAAACTGATAACCCTCGATGGTGATGACCGCCTGATTTCTGTCGTGCGTATTCCTTCAAAAGAAGAACTGGCTGACTGATCATGCTGTATTGCGGGGCCCTTCGGCCCCGCAATACCAATATAGTAGGGGTTTCCGGTCATGAGCGATGAAAAGGCGCCGGTAAAGCGCAAACGTGTAAGATTTTCGACAGAAATCATGTTCATTCTGTCGGTAGTGTTTTGTGTTGCCCTGTCGATAACCTATCTGGTTCGCTACAACAATATCCGTACTCTGCTGCAGCAGGAAGTCGAACTGCGTGAGCGCATCGAAGCTCTCGAAAGAGAAAACCGTCATCTGAAGGCCAATCTCGAAATGCTTTCGACTCCAGAAGGCATCGAACGCCTGGCTCGTGAGCGCCTCGGCCTTGTGAAACCTGAAGAACTTGTGGTGTATACCATTAACGAGAAGAATGAACCGGTTCAGCCGGCGACAATACCAGCCAGTTCTCCGTCAGAAGCGTTTGATAATACGCAGAGATAACCCAGGTCTGTTTTTCCGGTACAATTTGTTAAATCTGGGGTAAAAACTCTTGATTTTGATTTGTACCTGTGCTATCCTAAGAAAGCACTGGAGGAATGGCCGAGTGGTCGAAGGCGGCGGTCTTGAAAACCGTTGGGCGAAAGCTCCGTGGGTTCGAATCCTACTTCCTCCGACTGCATCTCTGGAGAGATGGGTGAGTGGCTTAAACCAACAGTTTGCTAAACTGTC
>CAZPCO010000018.1:0-21079 GCA_964585025.1 uncultured bacterium
ATTGTAATGGTCACCCACGATGAAAACATGGCACGGCATGCAGGCCGTATCATACGCATGCGTGACGGTCAGATCGAACGGATCGAGATTGTCGGGAAGCCCATGCAGTCAGTGCTGCCTGATGAAATTGAGCAATCGCTGCGGGAGGTGCGCAATGCGGCTGGCTGAACAGATAAATACCGGCTTTACTGGCCTTCTCGACCATCCTTTCCGCACTTTTCTCACGATGCTGGGCATAATTTTCGGGGTCGGTGCGGTAATAGCCATGGTTTCCATCGGTGCTGGTGCCGA
The DNA here is from genome assembly GCA_964585025.1 of uncultured bacterium. Classification (GTDB taxonomy): domain Bacteria; phylum Muiribacteriota; class Ozemobacteria; order Ozemobacterales; family Ozemobacteraceae; genus Rifleibacterium. The sequence goes on from CAZPCO010000018.1 coordinate 292, forward strand.
ACGCGAAGCTCTTGAAGAATTGAAAAAATTCGGTGATTCAAGCATCAGAGTCAGTTCCGTCGAAATTCAGGGCGAGAGGCTCGCTGAGGCTTTAAAAAAGCAGGCTCGTGGCTTGCGCATGACCGATGTCGCATTTCTTGCCTCCGCCTGCCCGTTCATCGAGATGGCTGTTCCTGAAAAAATAGATGAATACAGTCTTTATAGTCTTAATCGCAAACCTCTGGTCAAAATAGCAGGGGTAGGCACCGGTTTTATCGATGCGTCGAGGTTCGAGGTTGAGCGCGGCAGATTCTTTACCGACACCGAACAGGAAAACGCCGCTCTGGTTGCTGTGCTTGGTGCCGGGGTCGCCAGTGAGGTGTTTGCAGATGTCGAACCTGTCGGTCAGATAATACAGATCGAGCGTATCAGGTTCAGAGTGGTAGGCGTTATGCGACAGCAGGGTTCTGGCAGCGGCAAACTGGCGATCAAGCGCCGCGACCATGACCGTGATGTTTATATCCCGGTCAGAACCAGCCTGCAAAGGCTGGAACGCTGGCCGGTCGAGGACAAGGATCTCTATCATGAGATTAACAGCATCTGGATAGAAGTAAAGGATGGTATCGACCTTCTGGCAGCACGTGATCGTATAGCCGCGATGCTCAAACGACGCCATTCCGATGTCGATGATTTCGAAATTCAGGTGCCACTGGAAATTTTGCAGCAGAGCCAGAAAACCCAGAACCTCTTCAACCTGGTCATGGCTCTGATAGCGGGTATCTCGCTTCTGGTGGGTGGCATTGGCATTATGAATATTATGCTGGCATCGGTGAATGAGCGTACCCGCGAGATCGGAGTGCGTAGAGCTCTCGGTGCATCGAAGCTTGATATAGTTGTGCAGTTTCTCGTCGAAGCTTCCCTGATCAGTTTTCTAGGTGGTGTTATCGGCATTTTTGCCGGGGTTGGCATTTCCTGGCTGATCTCACTCTATACCGGCTGGACAACTGCCGTGCCTCTATCTTCGGTTCTGATCGCTTTCTTTGTTTCGATAACCATAGGAATAGTTTTCGGCAGTTTCCCTGCCGCCAAAGCCTCGGCACTCGATCCGGTCAAGGCGTTGCGTTACGAATGAGGGTAGTGGCATGCTGAATCAAGCCAGGCGGTTTCGCCTGCGCCGGGTAACCTGCACATTTAAAGGGAATTCGATGAGTGGTTACTTTTTCGCTGACCGGTTGAAAATTATTGCGGCTGCAGTAATTTGAACCAGGGGAAAGGCTAGTGAAAGCCATTGGGCATTAATTGACCCGACCAGAAAAAAGGCACACATCGCTCCGGGCAGAGCCAGCCAGTTGGTGTAATGCATTGCTTTGTCGGCGGCAGGAAGCAGGCTCGAATCTTTCTGGGCACGCATCTGCAGAAACACGAAATAAAGGTAGGGTGCGTTAAACAGAGCCCAGAGAATGTAAATCTGGGTTTGCCAGTCGCCGGCAACCCCATCAACAACGGCCATTGAAGTGCCGCCAATCGCCAGCAGCATGAAAAAGGCGAGGTTTACAGGTATCAGTCCAGACATCTTTTCTAAGGTCATGGGTTAATAAAGGTATCTTTTGAGCCAGGCCAGGACTGCTTCGGTCTTGACAGTGCCGGTATCCGGCCCGTAAATGCCCATACTGTCATGCACTTTTCTTATTATGGCATCGAGAGCTTCTTCATCTTCGAGCTCGCAGGTGGTTTTTTCGCCGCTCATTGAATCACCGTCAACCCTTTGCCAGCGATTTTCGGTATAAAACAGTTCCGAGTTGTATTCACGGTTTCCTGCAAGGGTTATTCGACCCTTTGCTTTCACCAGGTCGATAATTTTCTGGCGCTCATCGGCTTCTTTATGACCATGCAGATCAATAACCTTGCCAGGATTGAGAATCAGGTTCGGATCGAATGCCTGTTTGATTTTTCGCATCAGATCGAGCTGAACATCGCCGGCAATCTCTTCGAGAAACTGGCGTTTGGCGTAACCGATGCCATGCTCTCCGGAAACCTGACCGCCAAGCTCACCGGCTTTGTGGTAGAGACGCTCAAAGCATTTGTGCAGGCGATTTTTGAAGTCTTCGCGGCTGAGCTGATCACGAAGCATATACACGTGCAGGTTGCCGTCGCCGGCGTGCCCGAAACTTCTGATACGCAGCTTTTCTTCGGCTTCGACGGTTTTGGTGAATTTTACAAATTCAGCGACGCGGTTGCGGGGAACGACGACGTCACATTCATCCATTTCGGTGGTCGAAGCCTTGATTGCTTCAAGAAAGGCGCCGCGGGCTGACCAGATCATTTCCTGGCGTTCCTGGGTGTCCGAGATGAGAATGTCGAGAGCTCCCTGTTCAAGGCAGATGTGCGCGACCTTTTCGTAGGCTTTTTCGATTTCTTCGCGGGTCTGGCCATCGAAAGTCAGCAGCAGGTACGCGTCGGCAGATGAATCGGGAAATTTTTTGCCGAGAAAATCTTCTGAATTTTCAATCACTGCCCGTTCCATGTATTCAATAGCAGTCGGAGCAGATTTAGATTGAATGATCAGAGGAACGGTACCGATTGCCTGTTCCAGGCCGGGAAATGGGATCAGTAGACTGATTGCCTTGACCGGTCTGGGTAAAAGCCTGAGTATGGCCTTTGTAACAACGCCAAGTGTGCCTTCAGCGCCGATGATCAGGTCTTTAAGACTGTAGCCTGAGCTGTTTTTTACGGTTTTGCCGCCGAACCAGGCTATTTCGCCGTTAGGAAGCACCACTTCAAGCGCTCTGACGTAATCTCGGGTGACCCCATATTTGACGGCGCGCATGCCGCCGGCGTTAGTGCTGATGTTGCCGCCAATCGAAGCGCTTTTTTCGCCAGGGTCTGGCGGATAAAAAAGGTCGTGCTGCTCGACAAAGGCGGCGATTTCCATGAGCAGAACGCCGGGCTCAACTGTCAGGGTCAGGTTTTCCTGGTCGAGTTCAAGAATTTTGTTCATCCTGGCGGTGCTGATCATTATGCCGCCGTGCATGGCGACAGAGCCGCCAACCAGGCCGGTTCCCTGACCGCGCGGGGTGACCGGAATCAACTTTTCGCCGGCATATTTGAGAATTTCGGCAATCTGTGCCGCGGTGGCAGGGTAAACAAGCACTTCTGGAAATTTATGCAGGTCACCGAGCTCGTCGTGACTGAAATCTTCGTGAATTTCACCGCCGGCGACAACGTTTTCCTGGCCGCAGACCGAAACCAGAAAACTCAGATCTTTTCTGCTGATTTTTTTGTAGCTCATGCCAGTGAACCGCCTTTTCTTATTTTTTCAAGCAGCGAAGGTATAACCTGATATAGGTCGCCGACGATGGCGTAATGTGCCAGATTGAAAATTGCCGCATCCGGGTCGTTGTTTATGGCGATGATATGATCGGCTCCCTGCATCCCGGCTGCGAACTGCACCGACCCGGAAACGCCGCAGGTAACTATCAGAGCTGGTTTGACAGTACGACCACTGAGGCCGATCTGCAGGCGTGGGTCGAACCAGCCCTGTTCGATCAGCGGGCGGGTCCCGGCGGTCATGGCTCCAAGCGCGTCTGAGAGTTCGTAGATCATTTTGAGGTCGGTTTCCTTCTTTATACCTTTGCCGGCGACGACGATAACTTCGGCATCTTCGACCGATCTGACCTTTTCTTTTGGCCTGATTTCGAGCACCTCGATTGCTGATTTCATGGCAGAGGCATCGATCTGACAGAATTCAACCGTGCCCCATGGCGCGGTTTTTTCGGGGGCATTGAAGATTTTGTATCTTACGGTAGCAAACTGTGGCCGATGGTTCGGGGTCTGGATGTGCGCCATAATGTTGCCGCCATAGGCCGGGCGAATCTGGTCGAGATCGGTGCTGGCGTTGATGTCGAGAATCGTGCAGTCGGCGGTAAGACCTGTTTTGAAGCGTGCCGCAACCCTCGGGGCAAGTGAACGACCGATCGAGGTGCCACCGACAAGCACGCCTGAAGGTTTGATGCGGTTGATGAAGTCGGCGAAAACAGCAGTGAATGGTTCGATTCTGAAGTGCCGCAGTTCCGGGCGTTCATAGACAAAAACCCTGTCGACGCCATATTCCAGAATCTGTTCGGGGAGCCCGGCACTTTTTTCGCAGGCGAGCAGGCAGAAAACCTGCTGCCCGGTCTTAGCGGCCATTTCGCGTGCTTTGCCGATCAGTTCAAGGCTGACCGGGTGAATGCAGCCATTCTGCTGCTCGATATAAACCGCGAGCCCCTGCCATTCCTGTTTGTTGATGCGTGGAGTCGGGGCAGTTTCGGCGAGATAAAAGACATCCGGTTTCCTCTTCAGGCAGATACGGCACACGCGGCAGCCAGCATTTATTGCAAGCCCGCTCTGTGTGTCTCTCTCTATGGCATTGAAAGGGCACAGGGCAATGAGTTCTTCGAGATTCTGACCAGCGAGGTTTTTTATTCTGATATTGCTCATAGAAATTTTAACTCACCAAGTTTGTTGTAAATCTTGTCTGCAAGCACTTCAGGGGCATCATTCCAGGTTTCGTGAGTTGCCGGGTTTGCCGGCGGAAAAATTCTGATAACCTGGGTTGGCGAGCCCTTGAGACCGTAATTTTCTGGCTGGGAATCGGGCATGTCGGCAAGGGTAAGCCGCCTGACCGGCCTGTCTTTACTGGCAAGGCGTCGTTTGAACGATGGCAGGCGCGGCTGAAAAATGCCCTTTTCGACAGTCATGAGAAAGGGAAAATTTATCCTGACTATCTCGACGGTTTCGGGCATGTCCATTTCGAGCACCATACCCTGGTCGTCAGATGAGACGATGTTTTTTACGTAGGCAACATGCGGAATGTTCAAAAACTCGGCGATTTCGGGGCCGACCTGGCCTGTATCGCCGTCGGTGGTCTGCCGGCCGCAGATAATCAGGTCGGGAAGTCCGGCACTGAGAATGCCCTGAGAAAGAGCGTAGGCAGTTGCAAGCACATCAGCACCGGCAAAATTGCGGTCACTGAGCAGAATGCCCTCATCGACTCCGAGCATATAAGTTTCGCGAATAGCGGCTTCAGTCTGCGGCGGACCCATGCTGATCGAGCAGACGTGGGCGTTGTGCTGTTCCTTGAGTTTAACTGCCGTTTCGATGGCAAACAGATCAAATGGGTTAATTTTGCTGTCGACTCCGCCTCTTTTAAGAGTCATGGTTTCCGGGTCGATATCGACCCGTGTAGAGTCAGGAACCTGTTTAATGCAGACAAGAATTTTCATGCCTATGCCCTCGATCGCCGTTTATATTCACGAACAGTGCATTGTAGCAGGAATGATGATGTCTGCGCAATCCATCAATCCCAAAGCCACTTTTGCCGGTGGCCGATCGAACCGCATCCCGGAAATTGCCTGGGCTGAGCTGATGCGCTTTACATGGTTCTTAGAAATATGCTAAAACTTGCATATAATGAGGTCAAAGATTTCAGGGGGGGGAGAATTTACATGGCAGAAGCCGAAATGCTTGAGGTTCGAGTTTCACGCAAGCTGTTGTTTGTTTTAACGGTGGTTGGGCTCGTATTTCTTATGGTTGGTCTTGATCTCGGTTACTTTCAAAAGGTTTTTGGCCCGGATTTTACCGGTGATCGAGTCATCGTTAAATGGCTGTTCCTTTTCTTTTCAGTAATTTGTGGCGGGGCAATTTTTCTCAATTCAATTATCTATCTGATTGTCCCGCCTGTCATGCTCAGGGTCAGCAAAGACAAAATAGTTTTCGGAACCGGAATGCGTTATAGTCCGTTTACTATCTCAGCCGCAATGGTGGAAAGAGTCGAATCGTTCACCACTCTGTCAAACCTTGAAGTGAACGGAAAAAAGGAAACTGTCGACGGCGGAGCCTGTCTCTATTTTAAAAATGACCCATCCTTACCTTCACAGCAGACTACCTCAATGGGAATCAAATACGAAAACTACAAGCTTGAAATCAGCTCGACTTATGCTGACCTCAGTGGCCCGGAAATTGCCGCCAGAACGAAAGGTATTTTGCAGCTCAGATAGACTGGTTTTTACGGTTTTGAAACAACGGTTGAACTCTCCTTTCCGCTTCAGGGCAAGCCTTCGGAATTAATATTTGCAGCACTCTGCGGCCAACGCCAGGCCCTTGCTGCTGCGCACGAGTCTGGCATTTGCAGAACTCTTCGCCGAAAAGGCCGTTTTGACCTGTTCGGCGATTTTGAGTTCAAGGCCGCCATCTTTCTGCTCACTGCAAAGATAAAAGTCTGGTTGAAATTTGCAAAAATGTGTTGCAAAAGTTCTGCAAACCTGCTAAGATAAACAACATCCCGCTCGGGTGGTGAAATTGGCAGACACGTAAGATTCAGGTTCTTATGCCCGCAAGGGTGTGGGGGTTCAAGTCCCCCCTCGAGCATTGAAGGCCCGCTTGATGGCGGGCTTTTTTAATATCCGGTAATATACAAACCATTCCAGGAAGGAAAATATGAACGACGAAAGTAATGAAGTAAAACAGAAGACGGCCAAGGTTCGCACGCAACGCCCCAAACCGGATGTCGATGCTGACCTTCCGGAATTGCCCAAGATTTATGACAAGGATGCGATGCACAAAAAAGTCATCGGTATAATGCTCGGGCTGTTTGTGCTTATTCTTCTGGTTATGCTGTTGTTTCAGAGCCACCTTGATTTTGCTTCAACCGGCGGGATGTAGAGTCGGTCTTTAAAAATCTTAACAATCTGACGTAGCCGGTTCTAAGAGTTTTCAGAACCGGCTGCTGCTTTATTTGGGGATGAGAGCGTCTGAGATTCCTTTTTGGAAGCGAAGTTGTAAGCCGACTGATTCATATGGTATAATCTATAGGCGGTTGGTTACAAGGGATTCTAAATATAGAGGAAATCTCCCTATGAGAGTGTACCATTCTAGCAACAGGGCCTGCATAGCAGATTGGTCTTACAGTTGCTGTCGTTTGACTTTGAAAGTGCAGTTCTGACATGTTTTCACAGAATGAAATCGACGAACTGCTGCAATGTTTTCTGGCAGAGTCGGTAGAACACCTCGAGGGCATTGAACCGCTGATTCTTCAGCTTGAAACTGCTCCTGAAGAAGAACGACTAAAGCTGACCAATCACGTTTTCAGGGCAGCACACTCGATCAAGGGTTCAAGCGGCATGTTTGGCTTTACCAACATTCATGAACTGTCACACAAAACCGAATGGCTGCTTGACTTTCTCAGATCAGACCGCCTTGAACCGACTTCAGATATTATCGATCTTCTGCTGCAGAGCTTTGACCGTTTACGAAATCTGGTGGACAATGCGGCGCAGAGCAATGCGATTGAGATTGCCGATGTCGTTGCAAAGCTCGAGTCGGTACTCCATTCAGTAGAAAATGGCGGCCAGGCAAGGGTTTCGTCTGCTTCGGCGAGTGTACCGGCAGATAAGACCGCGCCAGGGCACTGCCAGACTTCGATGCCAACCCCGCAATTGTTTTCTTTCCCTGAAACAGATATTGATGCTGCCCGTAAGAGTGGTCTGCTCGTCTTTTTTGCCCGGTTCGATCTTATAGCAGTGATCGATAAACCTAAGAAATCATTGCTTGATTTTCTCAAACTGCTGCATGGTCTGGGGCAGGTTATGGCCTTCCATTTTGACGTCGATGCTTTTATCGAAAGCCAGAATACTTCAGAACCGGTGCTTCCGGTTGAGATTCTTTATAATTCAGTTATCGGCAGTTCCGAAATCAATGGTCTTCTCGAGATTCCCGAAGGTACCCTTTGTCTTCTTAAAGAACCCTGTAAATCTGCAGATGTGGTTGCGCCCTTTGCAAGGGCGAGTGAAACTATGAAACCGGCTGCAACTGAATCCTTGAAGCCCGGTGTTGAAGAATCAGCCGCCGGGACAAAAAAAAGGCCAGCGGTTGAGCAGCACCCTTCGGAAGCAATACAGGTTGCTGAAAAAACCGAACCAACCTTACGTGTCAAGGTCAGCCTGCTTGAAGACCTCATGAATCTTGCCGGCGAGCTTGTTCTTAGTCGGAACCAGCTCCGCGAAGGTCTTAGCCGTAACGATATGCGGGCGATCCGCATCAGCGGGCAGCGCATGGGCCAGGTTACCAGCGAACTGCAGGAAACCATAATGATGACCCGCCTTCAGCCACTTGACCGGGTTTTTTCCAAGTTTCCGCGTATGATCCGTGATATATCGCGGCAATTGCAAAAAGACATTCTTCTCACCATGGAAGGCAAAGAAGTCGAGCTCGACAAAACCCTTATCGAAGGTCTTGCGGATCCATTGACTCATATGATCCGTAATGCCGCTGACCATGGAGTTGAAGCACCTGAAGAACGATCCCGGCTTGGAAAACCGAATCCTGCCAGGATAAAGCTGCAGGCTTTTTACGAAGCCAGCCGGGTTATTATCGAGGTCGCTGATGACGGTCGCGGAATCGATGGAGAAAAAGTTTGTGCCAAAGCCGTCGAGCGCGGGTTGATTACCGCCGACAAAGCCAGAACTTTATCGATGCGTGAAAAACAGGGCTTGATTGTGCTGCCTGGTCTTTCGACGGCTGACAAGGTTTCAGAACTGTCTGGCCGCGGTGTCGGAATGGACGTCGTCAAGGCAAATGTCGACAGCCTCGGTGGCAAAATTGAGATTGTTTCTGAAATGGGCAAAGGAACCTCTTTCAAGATCAAACTGCCGCTCACTCTGGCCATAATACCCTCGCTGATTCTTACCACCAGCCGTGAAATGTTCGCCATACCTCAGATCAATGTTCTTGAAATGCTCCTGATTCCGGCTGAAATGATCAAACGCCGCATTGAAATCCTCGGGAACCATGAAGTGCTTGTATTGCGTGGAAAACTTCTTCCGCTCGTTTCCATGAACCAGTTTCTTGGTGTTCCTGAAACTTTTGTCGACCCGGAAACCGGTGAAGAAAAGCTGGAACGTCGCCATCGCTTGTCTGATCGCCGTTCATTGCGTCGTGACAACCAGTCAGTCGATGCCGAAGCCAGGTTTCTGCCCAAAGACTCGCGTGGCCCAGATCGCAGATATCATGCTGCCAGCGGCATCAATGTTGTGGTAGTTACCACCGGCAGTTTTGTATTCGGCCTGGTTGTCGACAAGCCATTATATACTGAAGAAATAGTGGTAAAACAGCTTGGTAATGATCTCAAGGGGCTCATTGAATATTCTGGTGCCACCATTCTTGGTGACGGCCGCATCGCACTCATAATTGATGTTCTGGGGCTGGCTACCCGGGCAAATATTCTTGGGCAGCAGCATGCTTCGACCTCTGATATGGCCGATTCAATGTCTGATTTCAAACCTGATTCCGAGAACGTTCCGCTGCTTGCTTTCAGATACGGTGGCCCCGAAACGCTTGTTGTTCCACTGTTTCTTGTTTCCAGACTCGAAAAGATCAGCCATCGCGATGTCGTTTCCTCAGGGGGATGGAAAGCAATTCATCATGGCGACCGACTTCTGCCGGTTTTTTTTCTCAGTGATCTTGGTTATATCCAGCCGCTTCGGCCCGATCAGGAATGCGGCGTCATTGTAGTCAGGGTAAAGAACCGCGAAATCGGCCTTATTGCCGCGCTTCCGATTCAGGTTATCGAGACCAGACCTGATTTGGACCCAACCGTTTTAAAACAACCCGGTATCGGCGGCTCAAAGGTCTGGAACTGGAAATCCATGCTTTTTGTCGACATCTGGGAGATTGTTGCCCTTTCCAGACCAGAGCTGCTGGAACATGATATCGAATCATCTGCCAGAGCCGCCAAAGCCAAGCGAATACTCGTTCTCGAACAATGTGAATACTATCTGCATCAGACTCTTCTGCAGATTGAAAATCATGGTTTTACGCCAGTTCCGGCGCGCAATTGGGTGGAAGCCGGGAAAATGCTCGCGGAAATGCCTTTTAAGGCAATGCTTGTAGATCAGACGTTTCTGACCATAGACGGCTTTTCTCCGCTGCAAAATCTTCGCAGACAGAAAGGATGCAAAGACCTTCAGGTTGCTGTGACCGGGCTGCATGCCGGTGAAATTTGCCGGCAGTTTGCCGCTGAAGGGGTTTCGCATTTTTTTCAGAAGCTTGATAACCAGCAATTGCCGGTATGGCTGGGCAGTCTCAATTCAGACAATCAGAAATCAGTATCGGGAGAATATTAAATGTTGCGATCCCTGCCGAAAGTTGTTGAAGTCATCAAGGATAAATGCGTTAACTGTCATGCCTGTATTGCTGCCTGCCCGGTAAAATACTGTAACGATGCTTCCGGCGATACGGTAGAGATCAGAACTGACATGTGCATTGGCTGCGGCCAGTGTCTGGAAGCATGCAAACACGAGGCAAGACGCCCGGTCGACGATACTGCCGACTTTTTCGATGCTCTCAACCGGCATGAGCCTGTTATTGCCGTCGTTGCTCCCGCCGTGGCAGTTTCCTTTCCTCAGGAATACCTGCGCTTGAACGGCTGGTTAAAATCGGTTGGCGTCGCAGCGATTTTCGATGTCAGTTTTGGTGCTGAACTTACGGTTAAATCATATCTCGAGCACATCAAGGGCAATTCACCGGATCTGGTTATCGCTCAGCCTTGTCCAGCGCTGGTCAATTACGCTGAGATCTATCGGCCTGAACTGCTTGGGTCTTTTGCGCCAGCCGACAGCCCGATGCTGCATACCATCAAGATGATCAGAGAATTCTGGCCCAGATATGCAGGTCATCGAGTGGCAGTGCTTTCTCCATGTATCGCGAAGAAACGGGAATTTGTTCAGACTGGCTTTGGAGATTTCAATGTCACCATGAGCCGCCTGAAAAGCTGCCTTGACGAGAGAAATATCCGTCTTTCGACATTTCCCGAAGTTGATTATGACAATCCGCCGGCTGAGAGAGCGGTATTGTTCTCATCGCCGGGTGGTCTGCTGCGAACTGCCGAGCGCTGGCACCCGGAAATCAAGGACCGAACCAGAAAAATTGAAGGTCCGCACATAATCTATAATTATCTGAACAGCCTTGAAAAGCTGCGCCGTGAAAAGAAAACGCCTCTTCTCGTCGATTGTCTGAACTGTGAACTAGGTTGCAATGGCGGTACTGGCACCGACTATAAAAACAGCTCGCCTGATGAAGTCGAGCGGCTTGTTGAAGAAAGAAACCGGGTGATGCTGCAACGTCATCGCCGCTGGGGGCCGATGTCGGAATACCGTTCCCGCAAAGGTGTCGAAAAGCTGGTCGAAAAGTACTGGAAACCTCGTCTATACACTAGAGTTTATGAAAATCGTTCTCAGAGTAATTCGATTAAGATGCCCTCGGAGGCTGAATTCAAACAGATCTATTTGAAGATGGGCAAGGTTGAGGCAAGAGATCACTATAACTGCAATTCATGCGGCTACGGCAGCTGTGAAGGAATGGCCGTGGCGATTTTTAACAATCTTAATCGGCCCGAAAACTGTCATCATTTCCTGCTGAAGTGTGCCGAAGAGGCCAGGAGAGAAGTTGAAAGTCTGACCCGCAATTCGGCAGTAATTTACGAATTTCAGAAAGCTGAACTGGGCAAACTTGCTGAAAGCCTGCATTGTCTCGCTGAAGGCCGCATTGACTGGAAATGGAACCTTGTCGAGCCCGAGGAAACTGCCCGCCCGGCATACGAGCAGTTTCAAAAAATTCATCAGAATCTTGAAGATGTCCGGGAGGCTTTATCGAGCCTGCTTGAAGACGGCCATTCTCTGACAAGAGCAGCATTGGAAGGTAATCTGGCTTTGCGATGCGATCATTCAGGAACCAGAGGTGAATTTACCTGTCTGGTTAAAGAGATGAACAACATTCTTGAGTCCGTCAGCAGACCATTGGTAATGGTATCGGGCTACATTCGTCGCCTGAGCGGTGGAGAACTGCCTCCGCCAGTTACCGAAGAACAGCGCGGCGAGTTCAACATGCTCAAGGAAAGCATCAACAATTTGATTGAATCTCTGACCAATACCTCGATCGTTGCACAGAAAATTGCGGCCGGCGATCTGCAGGTAGTTGTGAATCAGCGCTCTGACAACGATTTGCAGATGCGGGCAATTGCCGGTATGGTTCAGCAGCTGGTTCAGATTTTCAGGCAGCTCAATGACGGGGTACATACGGTAGCGTCTTCTTCTACCGAATTGTCAGCCATATCTGAACAGTTGGCCAATGCCTCGAAAGATTCTTCTGACCGTTCGGCAATCGTTGCTTCGGCCGTGGAACAGATGAGTTCAAACACTGTGTCGGTTGCCGCAAGCATGGAGCAGACGACGCTGAATCTTACCAGTGTCGCTGCAGCAACAGAAGAAATGAGCGTTACGATCAGCGAGATCGCTGCAAATTCAGAAAGGGCAAGAAAGATTGCTACAAATGCCAGCCAACAGGCCAGTGGTGTTTCAGAGATCATCAAGGCCATGGAGAAATCGGCTCAGGAAATTGGTCAGGTCACCGAAACAATCACCAGCATTTCATCCCAGACCAACCTTCTGGCATTGAATGCGACGATCGAAGCCGCACGCGCCGGGGCAGCCGGCAAAGGATTCGCTGTAGTCGCCAATGAAGTCAAAGAACTGGCGCAGCAGACAGCAACTGCAACCATCGACATCCGGAAAAAAATCGCCGGAATTCAGGATGTAACCGTCAGTGCTATTGGCGATATTGAAAATATCGGCAAGATCATCAAGGAAGTCAGCGATATCATCGCAGCGATCGCCAGCAGTATCGAGCAACAGGCGAGTGTCACCAGAAGCATTTCCTGCAGTATCGCTGATACCTCTCATGGCATCAGAGACGTGAATGCACGCATGTCAGAAATTGCCATCGGCACCCAGGAGGTCGCCAAAGACGTTTCGAAGGTCAACACCACTTCTCGTGACATTTCGACAGCCAGCCATCAGGTTCTCTCCAGTGCCCGTGAGTTGTCACAACTTGCAGAACTGCTGCGGGCCATTCTTGGAAGGTTTAAATTCTGATGTCTTCAATGATGAACCTTGCTGATGGCCTGCTGAAAGACGAAAACCAGCTCGTTGTCGTCTGCATTGTCAGTGGCAACTATCTTGGAGTTCCAACCGGTTCGATCCAGGAGGTTCTTGCCATTCCGGAAGTTCGGCCGGTACATCATGCGCCGGCTTATGTAAAAGGCGTGTTCAATCTGCGTGGGCGGGTCATTGTGCTTGTGGATCCTGCCGTCAAACTTGAACTGTCGGCTCAGGAATTCTGTTCCGACTCAAGAATTCTTGTGATTCAGTCGGGTTCTGAACTCATTGGCGTCCTGGTTGACCAACTGGTTGGTATTTTTCCGCTTCAATCAGAGCAGCTTACTCCCTGCCCTGAAAGCCTCCAGAAAGGTATGCGCAATGCGCTTAATGGCTTTTTCTTTCAGGATGGCAAAATGGTGGGGCTGGTGAAAGTTGAAGAACTGCTTGGCACTGCTGCTGCCGCAAACCTTGGCAGCGGAGGCCTGCAATGAATGAAACCCTGCTCCGCATTCTCGTGGTCGACGATTCTCTGGTTTTTCGCAAAATATTATGTGATCTGCTTGCCGAAATTCCGGGGGTAAGCGTTGTCGCTCAAGCACCAAACGGGCGCATCGCTCTGCAGAAACTCCAGGATATACAGGCCGACCTCGTGATCATGGACATGGAAATGCCAGATTTGAGCGGTCTTGAGGTTCTGGAAGAAATTAAGAAACGGAAAATTGCCACTGAAGTGATTCTCGTCAGCGGTTTTTCGCCAGGTCTGACAACCGCTGCGGTCAGAGCTCTGAATGCCGGTGCTTTCGAATTTGTTCCCAAACCGGATGCTCAGACAATGGAAGAAAATCGTCGCCTGATGGAAAGCGATCTCAGGCAGGCAATATTTGCATTTAAAGAGCATTTCAGAGTGAAAAATATTCCGACTTCGAGTTCCGGAAAATTTGCGGCAATTTCCAATCTGACTAAGCCCATGCCAACCAGGGAAAGAACCACCAGGCATGAATGTAAAAGAGTTTTTCATGCTGATCTCCTGGTTATAGGCATTTCGACCGGAGGCCCTCCAGCACTTACCGAAATGTTTGCCAGACTGTCCGGTCCTCTGGCTGTTCCGGTGATAATTGTTCAGCATATTCCGCCCTGCTTTTCAGAAGCACTGGCAGCCAGTATCAGTGATCGTTCAGGGTTGTCGGTTTCGGAAGCCAGAGATGGAACCCTTATCGAGCCGGGCCGGGTTTACCTTTCACCCGGGGGGCGTCACGTTAAGCTTCTCAAAGTTCCTGATGCCGGCAGATATATGCTGCGTCTTTGCGATGACCCCCCGGAAAACGGCTGTCGCCCTTCGATAGATTATTTTCTCAGATCGGTCGTTGCCAGCTTCAGTGGCAAGATTGCATTTCTGATCATGACCGGTATGGGTTGTGATGGCTTGAATGGCGCCAGAGCAGTGCAGGAGGTCGGTGGTTACGTTGTGGCTCAGAGCGGTGAAACATGTGTGGTTAATGGTATGCCCAGAGCAGTAATCGATGCCGGGCTGGCAGACGAGATTGTTCCATTATCGGATATTCCCGCCAGCATTGCCTGGTTAACCGGCTATCTCGATGCTTCTTCCAGGCCCTCAGAAACTTCTGGCAGGAAGGAGCCCGGAAGTTGAAAAGAAAACTGGACAATAATGAACTGGCGCTCTGGATTCAGCTTGTCGCAGATTTAACCGGTATTGCCCTGACAGATGATAAAGAATACCTGATAAGAGAGCGCTTTCATGCCCTTCTCGATAAATACCGCTGTACTTCATACAGTCAGCTGTATTTTGTTGCCTGTGATGAAACAAGAATCGATATTCGCGAAGACATAATCGACCAGATTACAACCAAAGAAACTTCTTTCTTTCGTGATGCGGGACCGTTTGAAACGTTGCGAAACGACGTTCTTCCCAGGCTTCTCAAACAATGTCGGGTTTCACCTGAAAGACGACCGCTGCGAATCTGGAGTGCAGCCTGCTCGACTGGCCAGGAAGCATACAGTATCGCGATGATACTTCAGGAACTTGGTGCTTCACCTCTTGAATACCGGATCACTGCCACCGATATCTCCCGCAGCGCGGTCGAGGCTGCGCAAAAAGGTTGTTACAGCCGCTTTGAAGTTGAACGGGGTGTGCCTTCGCATCTGTTGCAGCGCTTCTTTCTCTCGACACCAAATGCATGGCAGATTCTTGATACGCTCAAGGCGTCAATCTGTTTTAAGCGCCTGAATCTAAACCGGCCTTTCCAGTTGCCGGAAAAATTCGATCTGATAATCTGCCGCAATGTGGCCATCTATTTTTCCCGCCGCGATCGTGAAACTCTTTTTATACAGCTGCATCGCCATCTGAGGCCTGACGGATGTCTGATGATCGGTGCAACGGAAACTGCCCGGGATTTCGACAACCTGTTCCAGGAATACGAAGCTGGCGGGCGGGCTCTTTTTCTCAAACCCTGTTAACAAGGATGAAAACTGTGATGCGGTTTGCATATTTGCCTGTCATGTTTCTACTTCTGGTTGTTTCGTCGCTCCAGGCATCAGTTCAGCCTGCAGAGGTCCAGACGATGATTCGCGACATCAATCTGCCCGGCGATGATTTGAAGTCGCTGGCAATAGATATGAAGCTTCGTCTGCCCGGAAGTCCACTTGAATTGCTCTGTCAGTTGCGCTACCGGTCTGCCGGACAATACTCCCTTGCCGTTTACGACGGCAGCGATTCTGTTCCGGTTCTGGTTGTCGCCGAAGGACTGGCTCTGGTCAATGATCCATTGGCAGAACGCCCGGAAGTGATCGCTTCAGCCGGAGTTCTCTTTGAACTGCTCCCCCAGGAGGGGCGCTATACGGCGAATTTTGCTTTCAATATGCCCGCAAACGGTGAGATCCGCAACCGCATCAGTCTTGATTTCAAGACAATGTTCTCGCGCCTGTGCGAAAATCTGGAACTTTCGACTGCAAGCGATGGCAGACTGATTTTCTCGGGCGCCACCATTGAAAAAAGCCGTTGCCGGGCTGAGCTGCTTCCTTCTGCTTCCTTTCCCATTCAGACTTTGCAGTTGTTCGTTGCCGAAGGCGACCAGCCGGTTCTCGATTTCGGCATGATCAGGGTCGATGCAGATTTTTCTTTGCCTGGTTTCCCGCTTAACGAACTGTTGAAAGCCGGGCAGGTCGATGATCCTGTGCATCCGGAAGGAATGTTCGATACGATGACGATCATGACTTCGGTTATTAAAGCCGTCTTTGCACGAGCTGCCATGCGTGACGCCTCTATTCGTCAGGAAATCTCCAGGATGCTCGGTCTGGAAAATTACGACTGGGATGGTCTTGCCCGTCGGGATGCCGTGAGAAGCGAAAGTCTGCGTCGTCTGTTTCCGCCGGCAGGCAGCATCAGGTATTGAGTTCGCCCATCCGTTGATTCAACCGTTCGATGCGCCGTGCCAGTAATCGCGCCAGAAACAGCGCATAATGCGGCTTTTCCTTGATGCCTTCGACGAATTCCTTTTTCGAAACTCTGATTACCTTTGCTTCTGAAATGGCTCTGACAGTAGCGCTGCGTCGGTTGCTCAAAAGAAATGACATTTCGCCTAGAAATATGTCTTCGGGGTTAAGAGTTGAGACGCGTCGACCATTGACGAGAACTTCAAAGGTGCCTGAGCAGATGAAATATAGAAAATTGCTCGGTTCGCCTTCCTGAAAAATTACTTCGCCAATTTTGAAGGCAACCTTTTCAAGATCCTGAAACAATGCGGGCGACACATTGTTCAACCCGCTCTGATGTGCGAACTCGAATTGTACCTCATTTCCACGCTCGTTATAGGTCAATTTGCTCGTCATTCCACGGGAAAGGGCAATTCCGCGGCCATGCAGACTCAGTGCCTGCTCGTTGATGTCCGGGGCTTTGAGCGCTCTCCAGTTGAAGCCGGCTCCCTCGTCGGTGATTTTAAAGATCGAAATCTCAGGCTTAATGTCATATTGAAGAAAAACCTTGCGGGCGGCAATCGCCGGATCAGAGCATCTCTGATCGATCAGATCGTTGATATTGCCGTTGCTGTTTTTTTCGAGCCAGCTGGTTTTTTCTTCGTAGGTGATGCCGCAGTTGCCGTGCTCGATAGCGTTGATCAGCAGTTCGATCAATACGAAGTTCAGCTGTTCTCGCAGGGCAATATCGATGCAGTTCATGTTGTAAAGGTAATTGCAGATAAGATTGGTAAAAACGCCAGCTTCGAGAGTGTCGTTCTGGAGCTCGAAGGTTGCTGACAGATCAGCGCCGAAGTCGCTGCCGATTACCCGGTGAAAAAGCATCTGCCGGTTGTTACTGATAATGCTGGCTACCTGCGGCAGTTGTCTGCTTAATCTGGCCGTTTCGAGCAGGGCAATGACGTTGGTGCCGCTGAGGATGCCTTCTTCGCGAAGTCGAACCGGCGACTCGCATAGACAGATCAGGCCGGTGCTGAGAAGCCAGGTGTCGCTTTTTATGGTGGCGACCAGATGCCTGTAATCGAGGTCTGCTTCTGCAAAGCAGATGATTGCAAGTTCTGGCATTTCGATGCGCAGGTATTCTTCAGCTGTTTCAAGATCTGACAGCTGAATGGTGCTGCAGGAAAAGTCATTGGATGACAGCAGACTGCAGATTTTTTCATACAATTCCCTGTCGGAGGTGATAACAGGAATGAACAGGTCCGGAGAGTTGAGTTGCTTGTTTACAGGCATAGTTCAAGAATCTGTCTGGCGACTTCCGGGGAAACATCGCCGTGTTCGCCAAGTTTAATCATCTGATGCGACTTCAGCTGGGCAACAACCTTGTCGATTCCTTTGGCATCGATTTTGTAATCACTCAATCTGGTCTTAATGCCCATTCTTTCGAAGAAGTCACGGGTTTCTCTGATCGCTTCAGATATCTGATGGTCTTCGTTGCCCGATTTAATACCCCAGACGCGTTGGGCAAACTGCAGCAGCTTGTCGTGTTTGCTGCTTTTGCGCAAGGTAAGATTACCCGGAAGAACAATGGCGAGGGTAACGGCATGGTCGAGACCGTAGAGGGCGGTCAATTCATGGCCGATCATATGTGTTGACCAGTCCTGGGGCACGCCGGCAGCAATGAGACCATTGAGTGCCATGGTAGCGGCCCACATGACGTTGGCCCTGACATCATAATTCTCCGGGTCTTTCAATGCAGCCGGGCCTTCTTCTATCAGCGTCTGCATCAGACCTTCGGCAAAGCGGTCCTGCACTTTCCCGCCGGCTGGAAATGTCAGATACTGTTCAGCGACGTGAACGAACGCGTCTACTACCCCGTTGGCAACCTGACGGGTCGGTAGAGTGTAGGTTTTAAGCGGATCGAGAACCGAGAACATTGGAAAAACCAGCTTGCTGTTGAATGGCAGCTTGGCTTTGATTGAAGCCCTGGTAATAACTGAGCCGCTGTTCATTTCAGAACCGGTTGCCGGCAGAGTCAGAACTGCGGCGAAAGGCAGCGCCGTCTTTACGCAGGAACCGTAGGTCTGTAGAATTTTCCATGGGTCGTCGTCGAAACAGGCTGCCGCAGCAACAAACTTGGTGCCGTCGATCACCGATCCGCCACCAGCGGCCAGCAGAAAATCAATGCCATGTTTCCTGACTTCCTCTACACATCTCATCAATGTTTCAAACGTCGGATTCGGTTCTACACCTGAAAATTCATGTACTTCACGGTCGGCAAGAGCGGCCATGATTTCGTCGTAGGTGCCGTTGTGTTTGATACTGCCGCCGCCATAAATCAGCATGATTTTTTTGCCGGCCGGAATCTCACGTTTAAGAGCCCCGATTGTACCCTTGCCGAAAATGATTTTGGTCGGATTCTGAAAAGTGAAATTCTGCATGCTTGAATGCCTCCCGTAATATTTACCTGTTGCGCCGAGCCTGAGCAATGGCGGCTTTTGCTTCCTGATAAAGATTTTTTCGTTCACGACTGAGGAGCAGATCGATATCGTTGCTGCCCAGATTTACTTTCTGCCCAATTTTGCGCAGCATAGCAGTTTCTTCGCTGCTTAGTCTGCCGTCAGCGAGTGCTACCCGCGCCAGATGTCTGAGGAGATCATTGTCTGCTGCCTGAGTGCTGGTCTTCATTACAAAATCAACCGGATCGCTCTGTGCTTTCAGCTCCGTGATGATTTCCTGAAGCTTTTGATTGCTAACATCCCGCTGATCTGCCAGATTGACGATCATTTCCATTTCTTTTGCGTCGATTTCGCCGTCAGCCAGCATCATGGCCGTTGCCCAGCGTATCAGTTCACTGCCGGGCATTGCATATTTGCACAGCGGCCCGGCAGCAGCCTGGCCGGCATTTGCCGGTGCTCTGCGTTCTTCGCTGATACGTTTCTTCAGCTGGTTCATTCTGGTCAAAATTCCGGCAACGCTGGCCTCATTGCGGTCGGCTACTGCCTCGAGCACCCACTCGCCGCTGCCGTCGTTCATGACATTGCCGCAGTAGGCGCAGGCATTTTCACTGCCGGTCTGTTCAGGGGCCCCGCATGCCGGGCAATGTGAGCTTGCCAGTGAACTGGTTACCTTTGTCTGGACACCGTGCCGTCGGCCGAGAATGAATACATGACGGAAATTTATCGGCTTTGGTGCCGTTTCGATTGCCCCGGCAGGGGTAAAAATCGAGGGCAGACCGCTCCAGACAACTTCTACGTAGGCATGGTCGTCCGGTTCCTGTAATTCGATGCCGAGAAGGTCGATTGAACCAGTCGCACACTCGGTATAAAAACGTCTTGCTCCGCCTTTGTCAGGCTTATACCATTGCTTCTGGGCTTCACAGAAGTCATCGCGGGCTATTTTTCTCAAAGGGGTTATGTTTCCCTTGCGTTCTGCTTCGAGCTTACGCCAGAACATTACTGAAACCCGGTCTTCAAGGTGCTGCATATTGAAGCCTGGATCGGCGGCCATGAATTCAGTGAGGCCGGGAATGACGCGGTCCGGTCTGGTTGACCATTCGCACGCCTGAGTAATGCCTGCGAGCACCCAGTCATGCTCTCCGGAACGCAGCAGTGAATTGCACACTTCACATTTTGCCAGACGACCGGTTTGGATCGGATTGCCGCAATTTGGGCACTGCCCCTCGATAAGACCGGGCTTCTTGAGAGTCTTTACGCCGGGCTTTCTGAGGAAGGACCATATTTCGGCAAAATTTTCCGGGGCTTTTGAGCCGTTGATCAGGCGGCCCGTTTTATCATTCTTGCGATAGTTGACAGCCCGCGCATCTATGCGCAGATGGATAACGTCAAAATTGCGATCTGACTGGTATTTAACCGGGCGGCTTGATACTACCTGCAACCCTTCCATGTAGTCGATTATGCCCTTTTCCTTCATTTCGTCAATCTGAATGGAAAACTGCTCGTAAACACCATCTGAAAGAAAATGTTGCGCCAGACTTATGTTGCGCTCCGACCATGCTTTCTGAATAAGGCTGAATGCCTTCTCGGCCCGGTTGCGAAACATTCTTTCGTCAAAATCCGGATCACGTTTCTTCAGTTCTGTAAGAGCAGCGACAGCCTGGGTGTCGGGAGCTATTCTGGCAGCTTTGATGATCGTATGATCGACCCAGGCGTCTTCGCCTTTGTGATAGCCTTTGATAACAACGATAATGACGATTATCGTGACCGGAATACCTATTGAAGGATAATAAATTATCAGACGAATCAGAAAAAATATCAGGTCGGCTTCACCGCCGCCGCCACTGCGGCTACCGCCACTGGATCCGCCGCCTCCCGAATAACTGTGCCCTCCGCCTGCCCGGGCATCGGCAGAGTCGGTAATCAGGATGAAGAGCCCGGTAATTAGAACAA
>CAZPCO010000019.1:0-19740 GCA_964585025.1 uncultured bacterium
AACAGGCGGTTGCCTATCAGACTTCAACCCAGTATCTCGCCAGCTTCGGCGGCTCAGTGCTCGGTGCCATGCTGATCGGCTGGCTGGGAATTCCGCTGCTGGTCTCCTTGACTGCGCTCAATTATTTCATTTCTGCCATGATTGAACTGACTATCCGTTTTCCCGAAGAGAAAGAACCCCTGCTTTCCGAATCGGCTGAGGTGGCTTCTGACCAGAATTCTGCATCCGAACCCGCATCTGAACAGGGAAATATCGAATGGCAGCGATTCCCGCTGCTGAAGTCGCTGCTGGTTGGTTTCGGGCTGGTAAATTTCTTTGCCACGCCAGTCCTGGTTGTAATTCCGCTGTATGTTAAAACAATTCTGCACGCCGAAGCTTCAACCCTCGGTCTGCTGGAAGCTTCCCTCTGGGTTGGTATTCTGCTTGGAACTTTCGTCGCTTCGCTGATTCGCACCGGCAAGCGTGCCATCAGGCTGGGTGCTGCCAGCATGCTGGTTTACGGCATCTGTATGTTCATTCCGGGCATTTTTATCAGCGCCAGGGCTTTCGGCATCGCTTTGTTCATGGCAGGGATGTCACTCGGAATCAACAACGTCAAATTTATCACCCTGTTTCAGAAAGTGGTTGCCGACGAGATCAAAGGCAGATTCTTTGCCGCG
The DNA here is from genome assembly GCA_964585025.1 of uncultured bacterium. Classification (GTDB taxonomy): domain Bacteria; phylum Muiribacteriota; class Ozemobacteria; order Ozemobacterales; family Ozemobacteraceae; genus Rifleibacterium. The sequence continues at coordinate 660 of CAZPCO010000019.1, forward strand.
ATGCAGGCAATCATCGGCTTCTCATTTCCGATTGCTTACCTGGTATTCGGCTATCTGGGCGATGTCGTATCACCCAATAAAGTCTGTATCATTCAGGGGATCGGCATTCTTGCTGTCGCTGCCTGGTTTTATCACCTGTCGAGCCGGGAAGGCGAACTTCACAAGGCTTGAACTGCAATATTATTGCTTGGCCTGAGGCAGCAGCGGAAACAATTTGAACGGTTCCTTGATCTGGCCATCGCGGTCGGCGATACCCAGACCGATGGCGACGACCCTGCCGGAAACAGGTTTTGTGTAACTTTCAGTGGTGTGCTTTTCGAGAAAGCTCTTCAGTTTGGCTTCGTCCGATTGAGCCAGCAGCGTCAGGTGCGGGTTGAATTCGGCGTAGACGTTGGGGCTGCCATACTTGGTGATGTATTCGACCTTTGTCGGGTTTCCTTTGGCCCATTCGGGAACAAAATTCGACGGATGGCGCAGTGAAGCCAGTTTTTCGACAACGGCATCAGAGAAAGTCTGCAGATTACGATTGCGATCGAGATTCATGAAAAACCAGCTGCCGGAGGTAATTTCGAGACCAGTGGTCTGAATGTCGAATTCACGGGTGTTGCCGGCGAGATCGGCCACGATCGAGGCTACCTTTTCCAGACTTCCAATTGGATACTGGGTCATATATAGAGTGCAATGCACCTGATAACCTTTGCAGGGAAAAGCTTCAAGCCCCTCTTCATTTTTCAGGGTCGTTGCCGCTTCGCGGCAGGCTGTTTCAATTTCGCCTGAAACGGCAGCGAAGACGTTTATTTTCTCGGTTGCCGGGGGTTCAGCAGCAGCACTGCCGGCGGTAACGATGATGATGATCAGGATGATCAGGGCTGGAATAGCTATAAAAATGCCTGTTTTGCCAGTTTCAAACATTCAAATTTCTCCGTTGATGATTTCTTTCAAATTGCGCCATTTTGCCAATGTTGTCAAGCATGCCGCGATAAGCGCCTAAAAGAAAAATTGCCGCCATGAGGCAGCAATGAAAAAGTTTTTGCAAAGTCTGTCATTCAGGTATGGCGATGACAACGCCGTTTTGTTCGTCGTCTGTCGAAATTCAACATTCGATATAACCTGACCTGAAGATATGTCATCTCTGCCAGGCGGGCAAGGTGCAACTGATTGGAAACCGCAAGCAGGCGGCCGATGTGAAAAGGTCAGCCCGATTTTGCTGGTTTGTTACAAAAAATATGCAAGTTATTCGACAACTCGTGTTTGGCAGAGTTTGTCGTGAATAGTCTTTTTCTCGCCGAAAAATATCGCCAGATTGCCGACAATACTGAGTGTCGAGATAACATAAATGGCACTGCGCTTGAATACAAGCAACAGCGGCAGGTCGGCGCCGCCATTTTCGTCAATGACCGCAGTTCCGGTTGCAATCTGCCCCGGACTTGCCTTTCTGAATTTCCAGAATGCAGCGAAATAGAGCCAATAGAGAAGAACGGGATAATTAACGTTAAAATTGACGATCCACTCAGCGGCATTCATATTTCTGGAAATTACCGCTTTGCCATCGACGTATGATGTGTCCCAGTTGTTGCGGTCCCCTGAGATATCTTCGTAGGAACTTACGGTCAGCGGGCCATAGACAATACGATGCACCGGCCACCACAGGCCGCGCAAGGCCATCGAAATGGTAAGCAGAATGACTATGTCGATCATACCGCTTTTTAGGCGTTTGGCAATCGAGGCGTCGTTAAAATTCTGCTTTTTCTCGAGAATCGTCTTTTTGCCGAAAGTTTTGACCAGAGAATTCTGCAGGTTGCCAATCTGTTTGGTCGCTTTGTCAATATTGTCGCCCCAGTTGGTCTGCGTCAAAAAAGTGCCGATAGATTGTGCCCATTCATTGAGTCGGGCATTTGAATCAGAAGATTCTGAGTCGAGAGCGTTCGAATTGACTACCTTTTCGACGAGGTTCAGCAGATGCACCGGCAATTTGTTGAGTTTCTGCTTTTCGAGCGGCACCTGATAAACGGTAACCGGCTCTGGCACGCCTTTGAGTGTTTTGGGACCGATCTTTTCAGCGACGATTTCAGTGCGGTCCATCAGCAGGTGCGTCGATTCGCTGATGCCTATCGAACCGCCGGGAAAGCAGTCGAGTCCTTCCATTCTCGCGGTGATATTGACGGCATTGCCAAAGATATCGCCCTGCTCCAGGGTTACGTCACCTGAGTTGATGACGACGCGCAGATTCAGGTTGTTGGCCTTGTTGGTCATGCGCTGGTTGTATTCTTTGAGAAGCAGTTGAATGATGATGGCGCAGATAACCGCATCGGTAGCGCTCGGAAACGTACATAGAAAGGCGTCGCCAATGGATTTGACCACGGTGCCGCGGTAAAATTCGATTACCGGGCGCATCAGTTTGTTGTGTCTTCTGATCAGGGTTACTACTTCTTCGCGACTGGCTTCGGCAACGGCTGCCGAATAACCCTGAATATCGGTCATCATGATCGACAGGTTCTGTGATTTTATCGATGGAGGCATATCAGTTCAGAATCCTTATTTCCGGTTCAGAGGAGAGGTTGATGATGACTTCCTTGAAGCGCCGCAGAGTTTTCCGGGCCTTTCGGGCGGTTTCTTCGCTCAGTTTGTCGGTCTGCAGAAGAGTGATGATCCGGCGTGGTTCGATGACCAGTTCAGAGATTTCAGGCAGGGAGTCTTCGCTGACCAGACGATCGATGGTTGCAGAAAAAACCTGAATTTCAAAATCACTCAGCGGTTCAGCCTGTTTGATGCTTTCGTCTGACAACGCCTGAACGATCAGCTCCGAAAGCTGCTTCTGGTTTTCCGTTCTTATCATTCTGGTATCCTCGATTACGCGAAAATGAAACTCTGCCGAAATAAAGCATTATACTCCCAGCCCGGGAAAATTTCCACCCCCACAGTTTTATGTCTCCATGACTGTCGCAACCTGCAAAGAATCGATTTTTCAATGTTGTTGTGGCAGCCTTTTGAACTGAACCGCCGCATTTGATCGATTGCAACGCTTCATCACTTCGTTTTCCGGTGGTGAAGTTTGCCTGCGAATTTGCAGGATGAAAAAACTTTTTGGGCGTGTTAGGCTGAGCGATATGGAAAAAAACATGACTCTGCAACCGAGAAAACCTGAACTGATGGCTCCGGCCGGCGATATGACCAGTCTGCGAGCAGCCCTCGATGCCGGTGCCGATGCGGTATATTTTGGCGTCGTGTCGATGAATATGAGAGCCAGTGCCAGAAATTTTGCCGTCGAAGACATGCCGGCGATTGCCGCTCTGTGTCATGAGCATGGTGCCAGGGCTTATCTTGCTCTGAACACGATTATTTTTGACCGCGAGCTTGAACTGGCGGAAACTCTTGTCGAAGCAGCTGCTTCTGCCAAAATCGACGCCGTCATCTGCTGGGATTTTGCCGTTGTCGATCTGGCGCTGCGTCATAAGATACAGGTGTTCGTCTCTACTCAGATGTCGGTGGCCAATTCCTCTTCGCTGCTTTTTCTCTACCGACATTTTGGTATCAGAAGATTTGTTCTTGCCCGTGAATGCACGCTCGCAGAAATTGTGCAGATCAGGCGGCATCTGAGTGAAAAGCTTGGTAATGAGGCGAAGAATATCGAACTTGAAGTTTTTGCTCATGGCGCGATGTGTGTTTCAGTGAGCGGTCGCTGCTTCATGTCGCAATTCGGTTTCGATGCTTCTGCCAATCGTGGTGAATGTCGTCAGCCCTGTCGACGCGAATATCTTATCAAGGATGTGCGTGAAGGCAAGGAGTTTCTGCTCGGGCAGGATTACGTAATGAGTCCGAAGGATCTTTGCACGCTGCCGTTTCTGGAACAGGTCATTGCTGCCGGCGTCGACAGTCTCAAGATCGAAGGCCGGGGTCGCAGCCCCGAATACGTCAGCGTCGTAACTTCATGTTACCGGCAGTTTATCGACTTCTGGTTCGAGCATCATGAATCATCAGACTTCGCTGAACGTCTTGCCAGGCTGAAAAATGAGTTGATGTGCAAACTCGATTCGGTTTTTCACCGCGGGTTTTCCGATGGGTTCTATTTTGGCCGGCAGATTTCCGACTGGACTGGCGGCAATGGCTCAAAGGCTACGCATCGCAAAGTACACGTCGGGGTGGTGACCAATTTTTTCCGCAGGGTAATGGTGGCTGAAATCAGAGTTGAAGGCAGCGGTTTTTCCTGCGGCGATGAGTTGATGTTTCAGGGTGCGACCACCGGCGTGGTCAGTATGAAAGTTGAATCTATCGAAGAAGCGTTTCAACCGGTGCAGAGTGCCGGAAAAAATTCTCTGGTCGGAGTTAAACTGGCCGGAATCGTTCGCGAAAATGATCAGGTCTACCGGATGGTTCCGGTGGATGAACTTGAGAATGTGAGGCAATGATTATGGCCCGCGAAGAATTTGTGGTCAGAACCCCGGAAACCCCTGAAGAATGGGAAAAATACCATGAGCTGTGCTGGGAAGTCATGCGCCGCCCATGGAATCAGCCGCGTGGCAGTGAACGGGATGCCCGGGAGAACGATTCCTGGCATCGAGCCGTTTATGCTGGAAATCAGCTGGTTGGCATCGGCCGTCTGCAGCTGAATAGCCCGTCGGAAGCCCAGATAAGGTTCATGGCGGTCGCGCCGGAATTTCAGGGCCGAGGCATAGGTCGAATACTGATTGTTGCTCTTGAAGAAGTTGCCAGGGAACAGGGTGTGGAAGTGATCAGGCTGGATGCTCGTGAAAGCGCTGTTGGCTTCTATCTGGTGCTTGGTTACAAGGTTGTTGGCGAAAGTAATTTTCTTTTCGGCGAAATTAAGCATTATCTGATGGAAAAGGTTTTATATGAATAAAAATACCTGCTGCGGCTGCTTTGGCATTGGTTGTTTTCTGGTTGTGGTTGCGTTCGTTGCCGGCGGCTATTTTGGTCTGGGATTTCTTCATGAATCCGGCAAGGAATACGCGGCAGACGGGCTCGAGAAAAGCGTGCAAAAGGTTACCGAGCTGGCTTTCAGCGATGCTGATCGTGACGAAATAGCGAGTCTGACGACTGAAGTCGCCGCAAAGGTCAGATCGGGCGAGATTGGTCTGGTCGAACTGCTTGCCAATACCACCAGGCAGCTCGAGGCAAATCTGCATGTTAAAGCGATGCTGCTTGCTTTCTATCGTCAAAATAAACTCTCCGGTGAGGCCGGGTCGGGTCTGCCGGTTGATCCCGAAGGCTCAGAGATTGTCAGACGGTTGATTTACGGTTTGACCGAGAATCGTATTCCGGTCGATCAGGTTGGGTCGATAACTGCTTTGATTGTCGAGCGCTACACAGAAACAACCGGTGGCGAGGGCAAAGTAAAACACCAGATAAGCATGCAGCGGCTTAAATCCGGTCTGACCCAGACCGAACTGAAAGAAAGCCTGGCAATGATGAAAAAAGTTGTGGATCTGAATGCTGTCGAGGCTCCGAATGCATCTTTCGATGCCGAAGCAGCAGTGAAGGCAGATTTTGTGAAGTTCTTTTCGGGTCTGAAGGAGGCAGCAGGTAAGAATGGCAAATAACAACTGGAAAAATTTTTTCGATACCATCGCGCCTGTTTACGAAAGGGAGATTTTTACGCGAAATACCCTGGCTGAGATCGATTTTATCGAAGAGGTGCTGAAACTTCCGCATGGCGCTGCGATTCTCGATCTCGGATGCGGTACAGGGCGGCATGCAATTGAACTTGCCAGGCGTGGTTACCGGGTTACCGGCGTCGACATTTCATCCGGAATGCTTGAAATTGCCAGACGCAATGCTGCTGTTGCCAATGTCGATGTCGAGTTTGTCGAAAGTCCGGCCCAGGACTTCGCCGGCAGCAGACGTTATGATTGTGCGATTTCTCTCTGTGAGGGAGCTCTTTGTCTTTTTTCTGACGAAGATGATATCTGGGCAAAGGATATGGGTGTATTCGCCTGTATGGCCGAGCATCTGCTTCCGGAAAAGCCATTTCTTATAACGGTGTTGAGTGCCTTCAGGATGATCAGATCTCTCTCTGATGACCAGGTAGCTGCCAGTTCGGCAGATCTGCTGACCCTGACTACCAGAAACTCTTGTGATGTCGATATGGACGGGCGCAAGGTTTCGATACAGGCGATCGAGCGTTATTATACGCCGCCGGAAATAGTCAGAATGGTCAATCGTGTCGGGCTGAAAGTCGATCATGTCTGGGGCGGTACTGCCGGAAACTGGCGTCGCGGCCCGATTTTGCTCGATGAATATGAATTCATGGTGGTCGGCCACCGCAAGACTGACGATAAAAACAAAAGCCGGGTCTGAAATATTGTCGTTCCTGTTGGAATTTCAGCAGGGTGTTGCTGAAATTCCGGCAGGGTTAATTTTTCAGCAGCAGGGTGTTTTGGGCTGAAAAGGCTCATTGGAAGCAATTTTTAATGGCATTGTACATTGTGGCATGCATTTTGCTTTAAACAGCGCATCATTTATTATTCAGATTCCCGTTTTATAAGTTAATAAGTTCAATCAGGAAGGTGTCTAAAATGCGCAAAGTCATTATGAGTTCAGTTCTCGCCCTGGTTCTGGTAGCTGCCCCTTCATTCGCCGGTCATCATGGTCATCATGGTCACAACAATCAGTCGGGCCAGTGTTCACAGGCCGGTCAGTCTTCACAGTCGGAACAGTCAGGTCAGTCTTCGCAGGCTGGTCAGGCCGGTCAGTCTTCACAGTCAGATCAGGCTGGTCAGTCAGATCAGGCCGGTCAGTGCGACCAGGCCAGCCAGTGTGGCGGTCATCATAATGGTTTCTTTTCCAAGGTCAAGCAGTCATTCAAGAAGGGCTTCGAAGCCGGCAAAAAAATCGGCACCAAAGCTCACGATGCAGTTCAGAACAAAGTAATGGATGCCGGCACCGCGGTTAAAAAAGCCGTAACCGGTGAAAAAGAAAAGACCTTCGTAAAAGGCCACTATGACAAGAATGGCAAGCACGTAAAAGGTCACTGGAGAACCGTAGAAACCAAAGGCTGCAAAAAGTAAGCTGAAGCTTAAAACAGTTTAAGATACCTCCGGGTTCCGGCCAGCAAGGTCAGAACCCGGAGTTGTTTTTTTGAACCAGATTGCCAGAAGCACCAGGTTGGCGAAGAGCAGCAGACCATTGCTTGAATACCAGAGATAGCCGGTAAATGGAAAGATCAGACAGCTTTGCAGGACCACTGCCAGGATAATGGCAGCCTGCTGAAACCGTGAACTGCAGTTCTGCAGAAAAAGTGTCGCGCAGAATGGCAGATAGACGAAGTAGTGTGGCCATGATGTGTTGATCAGAAACGGTATCAGCAGGAAAATGCCGGCCGGGGCAAGAAGCGGGTCGCATTTTTCTGCTGGTTGAAGCCTGTAGAGCCTGCGGAAGACAGCCAGACAGATAATGAGCCCTGGTAGACTGAGAAAGCCGCGCAGACCAGATTCCGGGGAAATGCCCGCTAATCTGACCAGCACGTTGGCAAAAAACTGCGAATTGGGGTCGAATGCCACCCAGTCGAGTGCATACGCCATTTCAGCGTTGACCAGCCGGTAAAATTCCAGAGAGTTTGACATTCCGAGCATGGCGGCAGGAAACAGCAACCCGAAAACCAGCATGCAGACGATGAATCTGGCGATGAATCCGAATTCCCTGCGTATGAGAAAATAGAAGATCATGAGCGCCGGGTAGTATTTGACCAGAGAGGCGGCGGCCAGCAGCAGGACTGCCGACCAGTAACAGCGGCGTTCATGAAGTATCAGGGCGGCAATGCTGGCTATGGTGATCAGAACGCTCATCTGCCCCCATTTCAGGTTGTGCCAGAGCGAAAACGAAGTGAGAAAAATCAGTATATAGAGAAAAAACCAGATTTTGCGGCCGCCCCGGCCGGCAAGCCAGACGGCCGGAACGATAAGCAGCAGAAATATGCCGGTATGCTGGAATATCTGCCAGCGGAACATGGCGTCTTCGACCGAATCGGGTGTAAAAAGCGGCAGCAACAGGGCGAAAGACGGGGTGTAAAAGTACCCGCCCAGTGGTTGCGGCAGTTTCGCTATCATGCGTCCGGCCGGGTAATAGTATTCACAAAAGTCGCCATATGTCTGCGATGGTTTGTCGGTTGCAGCAATGAACGACTGCAGGCCAGTGCCAGTGCTATGCAGCAGCGCGAGAATCGCTGTGACCAGCAGCAATGCCAGTATCATGTCGCGGGTGTGCCAGAGGATTTTTCGTGACTTCATCGTGTCGGTCACAGTGTCTCGTTTCTTGAAAAGTCTGAAAACTGTTATACAATATCTGCATACTGGTGTAAAATCAAACTGATCAGAACTGTAGAAACCAGGAAAGTTTTCTGAACTGCTCGATTTACCGCCCGAGATCATCGCCAGAGGAGGGAACCGGCTTGCTTGAATTCATGCTAGGTCTAGGCCTGCTGGAGAAATTTTTCCTGACCTGCGCTCTGAGCGGTACTGTGATTTTCATGATCCGGATGTTGCTGATGTTTTCCGGCATGATCGGCGATACGCATGGTGAAATTGACGCCGGTGGTCATGACGGGAACCTCGAAGTCGGGCATGATGTCAGTGATGTTAATGACGTCGTCGATGTTCACGATGTGCCTGATGTGGATGACGTCTCCGAGGTTCATGATGTTCATGGTGATATTTCCCATGACGGGTCTCTTGATCACGCCGATAATGGCCATCACGACATAAATAATTCGGATTTCAGCTTTCAGTATGTTTCGGTGCAGGGGCTGACAGCTTTCTTCATGATGTTTGGCTGGGTTGGTCTCGCACTGATGACTGAAAGCGGTTTTCCCGGATGGTTGGCCACTTTTGGCGGTGTGGCGGCCGGGGTATTAACCGTCTGGATTCTTGCGCAGATGTTCAGGTTTGCCGGAAGTCTGCAATGCGATGGAACAGTGCGGATAAATCGAGCGCTTGGTGCCGGTGGAACGGTTTATCTGAGAATCCCGGCGGTCGGCAGCGGGCAGGTTCAGGTTGAAATCGATGGCCGACTGATGGTGCGCGATGCCATTTCCGCCAACAAAGAGGAGATAAAGACCGGAGAGCAGGTAACTGTTGTCTGGGTGCAGGATAACGGAGTTTTGATCGTTGAAAAGGACAAAAGAGAAGCAGGAGGAAAGTTATGTGGCCAATAGTAGTAGCCGGTTTAGTTGCAATCATCTTCTCGACATTCATTTATCTGGCGACCAGATACAAGCGCTGCCCGTCGGATAAAATTCTGGTTATCTACGGCAAGGTTTCAGATAACCGCTCAGCGCGTTGTCTGCATGGCGGCGGTTCACTCGTTCTGCCGTTGATTCAGGATTATGCCTACCTGAGTCTGACGCCGATGACGATCAGCATACCGCTGCAGAATGCCCTGTCGCTGCAGAATATCCGTATCAATGTGCCATCGACTTTTACGGTAGGTATCAGCACTGACCCGAAGATCATGAACAACGCGGCCGAGCGTCTGCTTAACCTGTCTTCATCAGCCATGGAAGACATGGCGAAGGAAATAATTTTTGGTCAACTGCGTCTGACGGTTGCTTCGCTGACAATCGAACAGATCAACCAGGACCGCGAAAGCTTTCTTGAATCAGTGCGCAAGAACGTTGAACCTGAACTCAACAAGATCGGGCTCTATCTGATCAACGTTAACATCACCGACATCACCGATGGTTCAAATTACATCGAAAGTATTGGTAAAAAAGCGGCTTCTGAAGCAATCAACCGCGCCAAGGTCGATGTGGCCGAGCAGCAGAAACTCGGTGCTATCGGTGAATCGGTCGCTAACCGCGAAAGAGCTATTCAGGTTGCCAAGAACCTTGCCGAAGCCGACAAGGGCGAAAAGGAATCTGAAGCAGACCGCCGTATTTTCGTGCAGAAGAAAGAATCTCTGGCGGTAATCGGTGAAGCCGAAGCCAACAGTGAAAAAACCATTCAGGTCGCACAGAAGCTTGCTGCTGCTGAAATGGGCGAAAAGAATGCCGAAGCCGAGCGCCGCGTCTATGTACAGTCGAAAGAAGCTGAAGCGATCGAGGGCGAAAACAAATCGAAAGCTTCGATTGTCATTTCGAACTCAGAACTGATGGTTAAAGAAGCCCAGGCTCGCAAGAACGCTGAAATTGCTCTGCGCCAGGCGCAGGTAGAAATTCAGAAGGCGCAGTATCTGGCGGAACTCGAACGTTTGAAGGCTGAAGAAATTGTCAAACGCGAGATTGAAAAGCATAAGATTGAACTCGATGCTCAGGCTGAAGCAAGCAAGATCAGCATTGAAGCCAAGGGGCATGCTGCAGCATTACTTCAGAACTATGAAGCCGAAGCCGAAGGGGTTCGCAAAGTGCTGAGCGCCAAAGCGCAGGGTTACTCTGAGCTGCTCAAGAGTGTGAACAACGATCCGAAAGCTCTGGCAACCCTTCTTATGGTTGAAAAGATTGAATCTATCGTAGAAAAGCAGGTTGAAGCGATCAAAAACATCAAGATCGACAAGATCACCGTCTGGGACTCAAACTCTGAAAACGGCAATTCTTCGACCTCGAACTTCGTATCGAGCTTCGTTAAATCTCTGCCACCCCTGCAGGATGTCGCGGGTATGGCCGGAGTCGAGCTGCCTTCGTATCTTGGCCGGATGAAAGAGGGCGAAGCAACTGTAGAAAAGGCTGCCGAGCACCGACCGGTCAAAAAGTAGCATTTTCAGCAGGCAAAAGACAGGGAGAGCTAAACCAGGCTCTCCCTGTCTTTTTTATGTGATTCCCGGTTGTCTGTCATTATATTCTGATCGTTATCTTTGCCTGCGGATTGGTAAGAACCGTCAGCCATGAAAACAGCCTCAAACTGGGTTACTTCTTGTTCAATTCGTCGCTGACGCGCTTTATAGCCTGATAAAAGTCCTGGTAGTGCAGGGTTAAAAGAGATTTCAGCTCATTTATTTTTTCGGCATTCTGGGCAATGATAGCCTCTTCGAGCTTCAGGGCAATGTCGGCGACCAGATTGCCGCCCAGATTTGCTGCAGAGCCTTTTATGGTGTGAACGCAGCGGGCACCTGACTTGAAATCAGCGCTGGCAAGATCTTTTTCGAGCTCAGCCATCAGCTTGTGAAAGTTCTTCTGTGAAACCTCGACAATTTTGGCAAGGGTTGCCGCCTTTGGAGTAAAAATGCGTTTTATTCTTGCCGCGTCAAATACCGGCTGATCCGCTTCTGTGTTATCGCTCTGATTTGAAATTGCCAGTGGCCTGCCACTGTTACGGGCATGTTCCTTGATGTTATCGAGAATCTGCAGGAGCAGATCCGGGTTGATCGGCTTGGCCAGGTAGTCGTTCATGCCTGCGCCGAGACATTTTTCGCGGTCTCCTGGCATGGAAAAGGCGGTCATCGCTATTACAGGAAGATTTTTAAGTTTTTCCTGCGCCCGGATACGTCTGATTACTTCAAAACCATCCATTTCGGGCATCTGGCAATCGAGAAACACTGCGTCGTAATTGTGTTGTTCAAGAAATTCAAGAGCTTCCGGACCTGAACCGGCGATGGTGGAAAGACAGCCAAACATCTCAAGAATGCCGCGGGCAACTTCCTGATTGATCTCATTGTCTTCAACAATCAGAACATTGAGGGTGATTTCCGGTGTTAATGCTCTGAAGCGGCCGCTGGCATTTTTGATCGAGAGGTTGCCCGCTTCGCCTGTCTGTTTTTTGCGGTTGAGCATTTCGAACATGGCATTGTGAAGTCTTGAGCTGGTGACTGGCTTTATGAGGTGAAAACAGCCGGTATGTCTGCGCCCGGAGACGCTTTCGGCAGCAATCTGGCGTGGGGTCATCAGATAAATACTTCCGGCAAGATTGGTAAAACGTTTGCAATCTGGAGCTTCAAATGGCTTTTCTCCTGGCGGCATGTCGATAATGCTGAGAATATCGAGCTTTTTGTCCTTTTCGGCGACCAGACGATTTTGTATGTCTGAGACCAGAATTTTTTCCCATCTGACTTTCCATGATGAAAGAATTTCACTGACTGCATCAATGACAGGTTCATTGCGGCCGCTGACAAAAACGAAAAGGTTTTCGGGAAAAGTCGGCGATTCGCTTGCAGATTGCCTGGTCAAATTCATCATCAGCGTGAAACTGATTTTAGTTCCAAGCCCTGGGGCGCTTTCAAGGCTGATATCTCCACCCATAAGTTTCACCAGTTCCCGGCAGATGGTAAGTCCGAGGCCGGTTCCACCGAATCTTCTGGTGATGGATGAGTCTGCCTGACTGAATTTGTCAAAGACAACCTTCTGCTGTTCAGGCGTCATACCGATTCCGGTATCTTTGACTCTGAAAGTGAACTTTCCACTCGATGAATTGTCGGCACTTGAACTGACTTCAAGGCTTATATAGCCTTCTTCGGTGAATTTAACGGCATTGCTTAGCAGGTTGAGCAGCACCTGTCGCAGTCTGCCGCCATCGACCATAACGTTTTCCGGCACTGATGACGGGTATTTGAGAACCAGTTCAACACGTTTTTTCTCTGCAATCGGCTGCATCAGGCTGAGAATTTCTTCAAGAAGCCTGCGCAGGTTGATGCTTACTGGTTCGAGAACGAGCTTGCCCGCTTCAATTTTTGAGAGGTCGAGAACTGAATTGAGAATATTCAGCAAAGAATGCGATGAGCGATAAATAAGGTCGGCGAATTCCTTCTGCCGGCTGGTAAGGTCAGTGGCCATCAAAAGTTCGAGCATCCCAAGAATGCCGTTCATCGGGGTTCTGATTTCGTGCGACATGTTGGCAAGAAATTCGGTTTTGGCCTGACTGGCCTGCTGTGCCTGCAGTGCCATTTCCTGGGCACGGTTTCTGGCTTCAAGCAGGTTCTGCTGCAGGGCACGGGTTTCGGAGATGTCGATAAGAATGCCGTAATACCGGTATTCTGCCAGTTCGGGGTCTTTAACCTGGGTGCCAAGGTTGGTGAACCATGAATATGAGCCGTCGAACCGGCGCAGTCGGCAGTCGAAGCGCAATTCCCGGCCGGATGCCAGAAAGCTGCGCACTGCGTCTTTGGCAACCTGGAGATCGTCGGGATGGATGACCTGATAAACCGACTGGATATTTGGCGAGAAAATCTCTGGACTGTAGCCAAGGAGATTCTTGATGTGCCCGGACCAGTAGAATCTGCGTTCTTCTGGCTTGTATTCCCAGCTCGCTGCATGTGCTGCCGCAAGAGCGTGGGCGTTGCGGGCTTCTTCCATACGCAGCAGCATTGCATTCTCATGCTCGATAGAGGTGTTTCTGAAAAAGCCGATCAGTTTGATATGCTGGCGGTTATTGCCAAAGTAATTGCGCCCGATAAACGAATGCCAGACATATTTGTCGGCGCGGCTTTTCAGTCTGACTTCAAACTGGCAGTTCTCTGCGTCGGCGATATTCTTGATCAGGTGATGGTCGTCAGGATGAAAGATGTCGAAACCAAGCAGGCGCTGGTTGTCTATCTCGGCACGACCGGAATACCCGAGGTTGCGGTAGAGATCGTCGGGGGTATTATTGGTTTTGTTTTCAAAATCGAATTCCCAGAGGAACATGCCTGCTGAATTGAGTGCCAGTTCAAGCCGATCACGGTAATCGCGCAGTTGCCTGAAATCGTTGCTTCTCTCGATCATCGAGCCAAAAATATCGGCGGCCAGAAGAAGGGCGGAAATCTCGAAGTCAAGCCAGCGGCGCTCTTCGGTAAGTACATGCACTTCCAGGCAGCCCCAGAATTTTTTGTTAACGAAGACTGGAATGATGAGCAGAGACTTGATGCCAACTGCCCGCAGGCTGGCCTGTATGACATCAGAATACTCATTCAGGGTGCGGCCGACGCCTGAACCTGCAAGTAATCTGGGAATGTGGCTTTTGATGATATCGGCGATGATGCTGGCAGTCTGACGATGACAATGATGTTCGTTCTTGCAATAGCATGAAAAACAGCGAAAATCGATCAGACCGTCGCTCTGGGAATCTATTCCGGATTTTCTGATCAGCCCGATCCGATCTGCTCCAACGGCAACAGCAATTGCGTCAAGTGCAGCAGGCATCGATTCTTCGACTGTAGTTTCGGCACCGACAACCAGATGGGCGGCTTCAGCTATGCCTGAGATGAGCTTTTCCCGCTGCTCCTGGCGTTGACGTGAGCGATGACTGACGGAAACATCGCGGATGATCCCCACCAGTCTCGGCTCTTCATCGACTTTGAGATGGCAGGTTACTCTGATGACCTCGCCAAAAATGGTTGTTGAATCAGGAAGGTCGATTTCGCGGGTCACTTTTTCGCTGATTCCGTTTTCTGCAGGTTCAGGAAGGTGCGAAAGAAGAGGTTCGATGCCGGGAAATGCTTCGCTGTCTGTTTTGCCGGTCAGATTATCTTCCCTGCAATTGAAAGCCCGTGCGAAAGACTGGTTGCACAACAGATAGCGACCCTGAAAATCTTTGACAAAAATGTAATCGGGGATCGAATCGATAAGATGCTTGAGAAAAGACTTCTGACTTTCGAGCTCATTGCTGATGCTTTGCAATCTGCGGTTCAAAGCCAAGAGGTAAAAAACTCCCATGCCGAGTAGAATCATGGCTGAAAACAGTATGGCCAGCCAGTTGCGGAATCGTTTGATCAGAGACCTGACCAGCGAATTTTCAGCACCGTATTGGCCGAGGTTGAGAACCTGCATTAACTGATGAACCTGGCTGTAATTGGCAGCGATCCCCCAGGTGATTTTTCTGGGAATGTCGACGTTGGACATTTTCAGAAGTGCAAGGTTTACTCTTTCGACAAGGTTTTCGCTGGTGTGCTGAACCCGTGAAAATGCCCATTCCGGGTAGAGCCTGGTCGAACAGGCAAACGGCAGTGAATCGGTGTGCAGGTTCAATTCACGGCTGAAGCTGATTGAATTCAAGTCAAGCTGCCCCTTCTTGGCAAGAAGTTCCAGGGTGGATGTCTGGCAGATGCCGAAATCTGCCTGCTTTGAAAGTACCGCTTCCACGGTTTTAGAGCTGTCTGGATGATGAACGACTTCACGACAGACTTTGCGCAGATCGATGCCGCGCTCGGCAAATTCACGTGCCGCCGCAAGCCAGCCACCGATTGATTGAACCGGCCCCGCTGCCAGCCGCTTGTTTCTGATATCCCAGAGGGTTTTGATGCTCTTGTCGTCAGAACGCCAGAAGATTACCGATCCGAAAAAGTTGTCGAAAGCTTCAATTTTCTCATTTTCGCGTTTGAGAGTGGCTATAGTAGTGAGGTTGCCTGACATGGCGAACTCGACACTGAATATCGGGCTGGAAATCACGAAATCGACAGTATCGCTTTCAACTGCGGCATGCAGCTCTGCCCAGTCGAGAAATACCGCTTCAAAATGATGTTCCCTGATTTCGCCGTTGAGAAAATCGATGGTTTCCTGCCATTCGTAGTCCCAGCCCCCGATGCTTTCCTTTTTTAGAATTCCGATCTTTATTACATCGGGCTCCTGGTCGGCAAATGCCTGGAAAAATCCCCAAAAAAGAACCGAAAACACCACTACAGCAACACGAATATATGCTGTGGCCTGTTTTCGGCTCATTTTGGCCCCCTGTTATTCAGTTTGTCAGAGAGGCGCTCCGCAATCCGGGCAACCCTTCCAACCGGCCTCGACTGCTCTGCCGCAATTGCGGCAGACGCTGCGCAGATGCTGGAGACAGAACGGGCAGAAACTGAAATTGCGGCCGACGAGTTTGCCGCAGTGACTGCATGGCACCATGTTTTCCTTGCGGACATGTGCTGGAATTGCAGTCTTGGAAGGCATTTCGTCGCGTTCGCCAAGTTGGCTGAGGGCAAGAATCGCTGCGGTGCGAACTTCTTCAGATTCGTCGTTGAGCATGGTCATCAGAGGTGCCAGTGCTCTTTTGTCACCGAGAGACCCCAGTGCCTGACATGCGGCTGATCTCACCGACATCTGGCTGTCCTGAAGGCATTTGACGATTTCTTCGAATATTTTTGGCTCTCTTGACTGGCCGAGCAGTTTGACTGACCAGTAACGGGCATCAACGTTTGCACCTTTTATTGCTGACATCAGTTCTTCGGATACGCCGAGCCCCTGGGCCCAGATCGCGTCTGCTGCGGTCTTTCTGATGATCCATGATTTGTGTGCCAGATAGCCGACAAGCAGGCGATGGGCTTCGGCATTTTCGACCATGGCCAGTGCCTTGATCGCTTCAAGCTTTGATTCCATCGGCGCAGACTCGATGATGCGCGATAATTGCGGAACCAGTTCCGGAGTTGCCTGTAAAGCCAGCAGTTTGATTATCCAGAATTTTGCTTCGTCGCTGCTGTTTTCGAGAGCTGCAGCAACCGCTTCCTGGTTACATGGATATATCTTTTCGAGACTGTCGTAGGCAGCCTTGCGTACCGGCCAGTTCTGCTCTTCAAGAAGGTGAAGAAGGGCGACGACCATGCGCGGATCATTGACGTTCTGAGCTGCTCTGATGGCGGCCAGACGAATTTTCTGATTCGGATGCCTGAAAATGCGTACCAGATATTGAACACCTTCGCCGCCCATGCTGCCAAGGGTTTGCACCATCAAGTAGTCCACGTCTTCTTCATTTTCTGGAATCATGCCCATCAACTTGTTGAGCGAGGCGGGGCCGAGTTTTGCCAGAGCGGCCGATGCGCCGCGGCGCAGGTTCCAGCTGTCGGATGAAAGAGCCTTGACAAGGAAAGGTAATGCTTCGTCTTTGTAGGCGATCATCGCTTTGCTGATATCGGCCAGCACATCGTCATTTTTTGAATTAAGCAGTTCTGTCAGTATTGGTAGAGCCTCTTCAGCCGTAAGACTTTTCAGATCCGCGAGTGCGGCTTTTCTTATATCGGATTTTTCGCTGACAAGTTCGCGGCGCAGCTTTGCAAAATCAGTTTTGCTCATGTTCTTTTTCCCGCTTCCTTTATTTAGTAGGACATTGGCATTACGACATATTTGAATTCTGATTCAGGGTTCCCGGGGCGCATCAATCCGGGGTAACTTGGCGTCGTCATTTCGATAACCACTTCTTCATCGTTCAGAACTGTCAGAAAGTCCTGCAGGAACTTGACGTTGAAGGCAATATTGATCGGCTCGCCGCTGAGCTCAGACTGGATAAAGGATTCGGCTTTGCCCTGCTCCTTGGCATCTGACCATATCTTGGTTTCATTGGCTGAAACATCGAAATGCACCAGGCCGCTGATGTTTCTGGCAATCGGCACGACTGCCTTGAGCGATTGAGTCAGTTCCTTGCGCCTGATTTTGAGAATCCGGCTCGATTCTTTAGGTAAAACCCGGTTGTAGTCTGGAAACCTGCCTTCGACGAGGCGGGTAATCAGCTGAAACTGGGGAGAGCTGAAAACCAGCTGTTCCTTATATAGCCCGATCGAAATCGTTTCATTGCCTTCGAAAAGCTTATGCAGCTCTGCAACTGCCCTTGAAGGCACAATGAAACTTCTGCGGAAAGTTTCCGGAACCTGGATGTTCTGAATACGGGTAACTGCAAGTCTTTTGCTGTCGGTAGAAGCCATGATCGGCCGCTCATGATTGCTGAAGTCAATGCAGATGCTTTTCTGTACCGGGTTGCCTTCTTCAAGGCTCATGGCCACAGCAGCCTCTCGAAGGGCGCGCGACATGGCTTCGCCCGGAGCCTGGAAAACGGGCAGATCGTCAGTTTCGACCACCGGAACCGGTGGAAATTCTTCAATACTCTGAATCTGCAGAGTATACTTGCTGCGGCCACTGACAATAGTTATTTCATTGGCGTCAGGATCGCTCAATTCAAAGCTCACGGTTGCGTCTTCATCGGTTGGAATGCTGGAAATGATTTCCTGGATCAGCTTCGCCGGGATGGTGAAGCTGCCGCCGACATCTATTTCCGCATCGATCGTCGAAATCATCATTACTTCAAGGTCGGTGCCGACGAATCTTAGCTGCCCATTCTGCGCAGTGATCAGCAGATTTGCCAGAATCGGCTTGATGCCCTTGGCCGCAACAACCTTGCTGACAATGGCAACCGTTTCTATCAGTGTTTTGAGCGGAAGTCTGAATCTCATACTGAAGCCTCCCTGGCGATCCCGAGTTTAACCCTGATGCCGTTGATGTTCCATTCGGCAGTATCGTTGGTTGCCGCATCGAGAGCACCAATATGACGAGCCAGGGTTTCCTGGGTGATGTAGCCGCCAAACTGACTGACCGAATCATCGATATCTTTCTGCATGTCGGTGTCAATTACATCATATCCGACTCTGATTCTATCGACAATATCAAAACCCTTTTCCTTGCGCATGAACTGAATTTTGTTGACCAGTTCGCGTGCCAGGCCTTCGAGAATGAGTTCGCGCGACAGGGTTTTTTTGAGCGCTATGCTTAGAGAACCTTCAGATTGCACCGCATAGTCGCTCGAAGCCTGCGCCTGCATATCGACTTCTTCAGGTTTAAGGGTGACCGGTTTGCCATCAAGTTCGAATTCATAACCGCCCGAGGCCAGTTGTTTTCTGACTTCGTTGCCATCGGCCTTTTCGAGGTGGGCCTTGATCTGCGGAATCATGCCTTTCAACGGCCCCTGCCCGATGGTGCGGAAATTCGGTTTGGCAATGTAGCGCACCAGACTTGCTGCATCGGTAACCGCGCATATTTCCTTGATGTTCAATTCTTCCTGAAGAAGGTTTTCCATGTCTTTCAGAGCATGCCGCTCAAAATCATCGGCAATGACTACCTTCATTTCGGCGAGCGGTTGTCTTACTTTGAGGTTGGCTTCGTTGCGGGCGGCGCGGCCCAGCTGCACGACCTTCATGACGAAATCCATTCTGCGTTCGAGCTGTTCGTCGATAAGTTCTTCACGGGCGGTTGGGTAATCGGTGAGATGCACGCTTTCCGGAGCTTTCTTGTCGAGATTGACTACCAGGTTGCGGTAAATGTCTTCGGCAATGAACGGAGTGAACGGCGCGGTAAGTTTCGCTATACCGGTCAGCAGTTCATACAGGGTTACGAAAGCACTCATGGAATCGGAAGCGTTTTCGCTGCTCCAGAAGCGGCGGCGGCTGCGGCGCACATACCAGTTCGACAGGTCGTCGA
>CAZPCO010000020.1:0-19548 GCA_964585025.1 uncultured bacterium
GATTTATCATTTGGGGCTGATTTGGAACCAGATCGAGCGCCTTTTCAAGTCTTTCGGCGGCAGTGAGGAAAAATTTCTTCTGGAGGGCTTCCTGGCCCTGGGCGGCCAGCTTTTCACCTTCGGCCCGGGCCTTTTCGATCTTGATCAATTCAGGAGCCTGGTAAGCTCTGACGCAGGTCGGATCAAGTCGCGAAGCCGACTCGAAAGCATCCTGAGCCTGGTCGAACTGCCCAAGTCTGATCAGCGTTTCACCATAATCACACCAGTCTTCAGCGGATGATTTGCGAATTTCGAGCAACCGTTTCTGCGAAGCGGCTTTGAGCGCGAAATTTTTGGCCTCGGCTGCGCAACTGACAATGCCTTCATGACCCCATTGGCAATCAGGATACACTTCAACCGCGTGTTGAAAAATCTTCAAAGCATCAGCGAAACGCTTCTGCCTGGCCAGGGTCTGGCCAAGCGTCTGCTGGATTTCTGGGTGATATGGGCTGATTTCATGGGCCTGATCAAGATATTTGACCGCTCTGGTCAGGTTACCGCGCTCGATAAAATGCAGTGCGATGCTGAAGTAGCATTCGCCATTGGCTGGTTTTGCCTTGTCGATCCGGGCAAAAGTCTCGTCAGCCCGGTCTTCCATACCCATCGAATTCTGCAGTTTGCCAAGTTCGATAAGAATATCAATATTTTCAGGACTTTTGTTGAGAGCCTGTTCAAATTCGAGCAACGCCTGGCCTTTTTCGTTCATCCCAAGATAGGCTCTGCCAAGACCCAGTCGCATTTCTGAGTCATCCGGGAAAGAGCGGATCGCTTCGCGAAAATTCTTCACCGCTCCATCAAAAAATTTGCGGGCCAGCATCGTCTGGCCTAGCAACAGATACATTTCCCTGGTGGATCCGGCAAGCTCTTTGTATCTGGCCAGGTATTCCTGCGCTTCGGCTGCATTGCCAAGACTGAGATGTATCTGAGCAATTCGGATAATAATGCCGGGCTGGTCACCAGAACGACGAAAAAGCTCTTCAAGCCACTGCAGAGCCTCTTCCTTTTTTCCGCTGTCATAAAGCAGTCCAGCCAGCTTAAAAATTGCGTCACTGTCATCACGGCTGCCTTTTATAGCCTTTTTAAGACAGTCAATAGCCTCTTCGCGCCGATTCATGAGTTCGAACACCAGAGCACCGGTTTTTAGAACTCCCGGGTTATCGGGCGCAATCGCCCTGGCGGCTCTGAATGTTGAAAAGGCCTGCTCGTAACGACCTACTCCAGCCAGAGCCACGGCAAAGTTTATGTAGCTGGCAGGATCGCCCGGATTTTTCTTGAGAGCCTGTTCGAGAGCGACCAATTCTTCACGCGTGGGAGCGGAAGAAATGGCAGACCGGTTGTCAGAAGCTACGGCGGCAGAGCCTGCGGCATTGTTCAAAACAACCGCGCCGCATTTTCCGCAAAAACGGCCGGATACAGAGTCAAAAGAACATTTCGGGCAGACAGCCATGTTACATCTCCCGGGGAGCGGCAATTCCAAGCAGATCGAGACCTTTGGCCAGTATTCTGCGGGTAAAGTTGCAGACAGCCAGTCGCGAAGACTTTATTTCAGGGTCTTCACAGCTCATCACCGGGCAGCGATCATAAAAGGAAGAAAAAGTTGTTGCCAGCTCATAAAGATAGTTACAGAGAATATGCGGTCTCAGGTCAGCGGCAACGGCTACCACAGCCTGGCCGAATTCCATGAGTCTGATCATCAGATCGCGCTCTTCAACCTGACTGATGCGGGCAGGTGCATTGAAACTATCAGGGTCAGAGCCGGCGCGACGGAAAATCGAGCATATTCTCGCATGGGCATATTGCAGATAAGGGGCGGTATTGCCATTCAGAGCCAGCATGCGGTCGAACGAAAATACATAATCATTGTTACGGTTCTGCGAAAGATCGGCATATTTTACGGCTCCGACGCCAATCATACGGGCCACTTCTCGTTTTCGCTCTTCTGAAAGTCCTGGATTCTTTTCATTGACGACGGAGTAAGCCTTTTCAACAGCTTCAGAAAGCAGTTCAGCGAGTTTTACATTTTCGCCGCTTCTGGTTTTGAGCGGTTTGTTATCTTCGCCAAGAATCGTGCCAAAAGGAACGTGTTCAAGCTTCACATCTGGAACGGCAAGAATTCCGGCAGCGCGCGCCGCCGCGAAAAGCTGCTTGAAATGCAACGCCTGACGCGCATCGGTGACATAGACGATGCGGGCAGCTCCCAGCTTCGCAGTTCTGTATCTGACCGCAGCCAGGTCAAAGGTAGCGTAATTGTAGCCGCCATCTGACTTCTGAACGATCATCGGCAGCGGATTGCCCTCTTTCGATTTGAATTCATCGAGAAAGAGGCAGCGGGCCCCGTCGGACTCAACCAGTCTGCCGGTCTGGTTTATCGCTTCGACGGTTTCTGCAAGCATATCACGGTAAAAACTTTCGCCGCATTCATGTTCTTCAGTCAGCTTAACGTCAAGCAGACGATAGATGCGGTAAACTTCGGCCATGGAAACCCTGGTTATTTTGTGCCAGAGGTCGATAAGGTTCTTGTCGCCCTGCTGCAGGCGGACCAGATATTCATGGCAGGTGTCAGCAACCTGCGGATTTTCTTTGCATTCGGCAGTAGCAGCCTTATAGAGTTCTTCGAGTCTGGCGAGAGGCAATGCCTGTTCGAGCGGCACTCCGGTCTTTTCGGCTTCGGCAATTGCAGATTCGGCTTTATAAATAACCATCGCCATCGGCAGGCACCAGTCGCCAAGATGGTTCTGGCGAATCACAGGATTGCAGAGCGCTTCGATAACTC
This sequence comes from uncultured bacterium, assembly GCA_964585025.1. Classification (GTDB taxonomy): domain Bacteria; phylum Muiribacteriota; class Ozemobacteria; order Ozemobacterales; family Ozemobacteraceae; genus Rifleibacterium. The sequence continues at coordinate 2,813 of CAZPCO010000020.1, forward strand.
TTGCCAGAACATCGCCGATGATCGTCGAACGCAGATGGCCAACGTGCATCTGCTTGGCAATGTTGACACTCGAGTAATCCACCACAGTCTTTTCAGGGTTCTGAGCATCTCCGGCCAGCACATTTGTCAATGCGGCGTGACTGTTGAAACACTTTTCGATCATGCCGTCGGCAATATACATATTGATAAAACCAGGGCCGGCGATTTCAACCCTGCTGAACCATTCTTTTTCGGCCATAAGAATCGTTTTTATCTCTTCAGCCAGCTGGCGAGGCTGGCACCTGGCCGCTTTTGCAAGTTTCATTGCCGCATTCATGGAAAAGTCGCCATTAGCCTTTTCAGGTGGCACCTGAACGTCGATGAAACTGTAATCGGTGATGCCATAACGACTGAACATCTCACCCAGCCGGTTGTGAATCAATGCAATGAGCTGCTTTTTCATGCTGTCTGTTCCTTAACTGAAGATCAGGCTTTGGATTTAACAATCAACCAGGCGCCGAAAGCGCCGATTACAAAATTTGGAAACCATACCCCGATGAAGGGAGGCATGTAACCACCCTTGGCAAAAGCCTTGCCTGCTGCCATCAGAATGTAATACAGAAAAATGATGACAACCGACATACCGATACCGATACCGGTACCGGATCTTGTGGTCTGCGAACCCAGCGGAGCACCGATCAGAACGAAGATCAGACCGGCAAAAGGAATGGAGGTCTTTGTCCAGAACTCAATCCAATGCTGGTTGATAATGTTTCGGGACATGCCTTTGGCTTCAGATTCCTGGATGAAGGCATACAGTTCCTGCAGGTTCATGGTGCGGGAATTCTTTGAATCAGGAACATGGTCTGGGTTAACATAATGGGTGTCTATCGGGTATTCCATGTTGTCAAAGTATGTGTAGTTGCGGTCTTCGCCGCTCATGTGAATGTCTGACACCCGGCCATTCCAGAAATAACATACGCCTCCGTCGATGCGGGCCCGCTCGGCCTCGATAACCCGCGGAAAACCGCGAACCTGGCCTTCATACATGACGACGCCGTACATTTCCTTGGTCTTATCATTGAATTTGCGAACGAAAAACTTGCGCCCCGGGCCGGCTTCGAAAAACCTGTTTTCGGCGATCAGAGGCAGCGGCCGTTTCAGAGTGACTTCGCGTCGGAAAAGACGGGTAAACTTCTCATTGGCGACCGGAACCAGCTTCTCGTTGAAAAGGAAAGTGAGACCGGTGATGAATATGCCGGCCAGAACTGCTGGAGCCACAATGCGCGAAAAGCTGTAACCCCCGGCTTTTAACGCAGTAATTTCGGAATCAGACGACATACGCCCGAAGGCAACGAGATTAGATAGAAGCAACGCCATGGGAAAGCTGATTACGAGCGTTGGTGGCAGGCTGTAAATAAAAAATAGCGCTACTACGGAAACCGTAACCCCTTTGGCGAAAATCAGGTTGATAAGTTCCATCATCAGGTCAATCAACCAGATGGCAACGAAGAATGCCATTCCGAATAGAAACGGCTCAAGAAGTTCTCTGAGAACGTATTTGTCGACGGTTTTAACAGACAATGACATAAGTTTAACCACACACTCTACTCTATAGAAGACATAATTATCAATAACTTTAGTGATCAATCAGGCATGCCCTTGCCAAATATCCGGTTGAAAGGTAAAATCGCATGGTTAAAACTTTATTCATTCAAAAGGTTCAGCATGCAAAATTATTATCAGCTGTTCGGGGTTCCCAACTTTTCTTCACTTGAAGAGATAGCCGCAGCTTACAAACAAAGGCATGCCGAATTGTTTTCATCTGAATCGCCACTTGCCAATATTCCGAAGCTTCGAGAACTCAAAGATGCCTTTGACCTGTTATCTGACGACGACAAGCGCGAAGCATACGATGAGAAACTTGCAGATTTCCTCGAAGAGATCAACGAGAAATACGAAGAAGCGGTCGACCACCTTTCGAAGGGTGATCTGCAGCAGACAGTCGACAAATTGAACTGGTGCATAAGTCGCAATCCCGGCGAACCAGATTATTACGAAACCATAGGCCTGGCTTACCGTCTGGCCGGTGATCTTGACAATGCGGTGCGCAGTTACCGGCAGGGCCTCGGTACCGGCCAGCGCAAGGCATTTTTTCATCGCTATCTTGGCGATCTCTATCGTCTGAAGCACGATGAAGACACCTCTGACACCTATTATCTCGAAGCTGCCGAAGCCTTCAAAGAAATTCTGCAGGTAGATCCGCGCAACGTCGATGCCATGGAACAGCTTGCCGATATTTACGGCAGGATGAAATTCTTCGATGAATCTCTCGACCTCTATCGGCAGTTGTTGAAAAGATTCCCTTATAACGCGTCATACCACCGCGAAACCGGAGCGGTTCTTTACGAACTCGAAATGGTCGAAGAGGCGGAAACTCATTTGCTCGAAGCTCTGCGCATTGCCCCAGGTGATGCTTCAGCCCTGCTGTTTCTCGGCCTGGTTTATTTCAAACGCCGACTGCTCGGCATGGCGGTGCAGACCTTGCGCGACAGCCTGAAAAGCTCTCCTGATCAGCCGGAAGTAATACAACTGATCGCCCAGATTGAAACTATCAGAGGCGAAATCGGCCGCACTGTCGAAGAAATCGTTTTTGACCCGGCCCCGGATGCCTTCGTTGAAGGAACAGTCAAATGGTATAACTCAGAGACTGGTATGGGCGTTCTCACCTGTGCAGATTATCCGGAAGTATTGCTGCATTACTCGGCGATCAAGCTGGAGCACGAACCCGGGCTTAAGAAGGGCGATGCAGTCCGCTTCGGGGTTGTAAAAGATTCGGTCAGCCCGATTGCAGTTCAGGTCGAAAAGATTGGTGAATCAGAGGCTTCCGATGCCATACCGGGTAGAATCGAAAAATACGATATCGAAAAGAAAGTTGGTATGATCAGAACTCATGACGGGCGTCAGGTATTTTTCGCCTTTTCGGCACTGACCGAAGACGCTCTCGAGAATCTGAAACCAGATCTCGACATACTCGTAGAAACCAGAACCATAACCGGTTTATCAGACGAAACTTTTGAACAGGCTACCCGCATCAGAATGCGCAAAAAGAAACCGGTCACTCCGCCGCCGCATCCGTCAGAGTGAAAAAGGCCTTTTCTAAGCTGCCATGCGTGCCGGTAACGTTCGCAATGGTATCGGACAGACGCATTTTACCCTTGAAAATTATTCCGACATGGGTCACGAGCTTTTCAACAACCTCGAGAACGTGACTTGAAAAAATTACCGTGCAGCCGCTTTTGACCATCCGCTCGAGCATCGACCTGAAATCTCTTGTCGACTGCGGATCAAGCCCATTGAAAGGTTCGTCTAGAATCAGCAGAGAAGGCGAATGAATGACGATAGCAGCCAGAGCAATCTTCTTTTTCATACCAAAACTGTAATTGGCGGTATAATCGTTTGCGGCATTCGACAACCCGAAATTTTCAAGAAGCTCCTTTATTTTTCCAGTTTTGCTGGCCTCAGGCAACTTGTGGATATCGGCTACGAATTCAAGAAACTGATAGCCGGTGAGATAATCGTAAAGAAAAATCTCATCGGGTAGATACCCAACCTTCGACCTTACAGCCACAGGATCTTCTGCCACTCTGCGCCCGTCGATTTCAACAGAACCGGCTGTTGGTTGCAGCAACCCCATCAGCATTCGCAAAGTTGTGGTTTTTCCAGCCCCGTTAGGCCCGAGAAATCCGTACATGGCTCCGGCGGGAATCTCGAGATTCAGATTATCGACTGCCGTAAAACCATTGAATTTGCGGGTAAGACCGGTGAGTTTAATCATGTCGGCCTGCAATGCGCTGGTCACGAGTGCTGCGCAGATGCTCTGCATAATTCGCCAGTTCGGGGAATTCTTCGAGAGGCTTGAAAGTGGAATTATTATGCCAGAAATCAGAGAGCCCGGCGAAGCCTGTTTTTTCATATTCGGCAGCAGTAATCAACATATCCAGCTTGTCAATCGCCTTGACAAATCTTGCTTCAACGGAGCTGCCTTCTTCAAACTCTCTGAAAAGCTCAAGCGTTTCGCCGGTCATTTTATGCCCAAGAGGCCCAAGAATATCTTCAATGGCTTCGAATTCGATCTTCGACTTATCAGGAAAGTATTTCAGGGCGGTATATGGAATATCGCCGACTCTGCATTCGCCAAGTTCATGTATTACAGAGATAGCCACGGCCTTGTCGCGATTTATCGGGATGCTTTGAGAACTGGCAAGCATGTAGGTCAGCAGAGTCACCCCAAAACAGTGATCGGCCAGTGACTCGCCATTTCTGATTCCACGAAGCTGCCAGCCGGTTCGGCGTATTTTTTTCAGAGTAAGAAAATCATGAAATACCTTATCAAGATCGTGAATCTTCAATTTCATTTCTGTTGCTCCAGCGATGATTTCCTTCCCGTTATAACCGATAACCGAATTTCTGACAATCACAACCACACACAGACCTGACCCAGGCTTATTTCATTGCTGACGCTTCATGCAACTGGCTTTAGCAGGCAAAAAAAAGACCGGGGTTATTCCCCGGCCTGAAAAATAAGGAGGCAAACAAATCCATGACCCATTTCGTCAACAGTTGAAGTTTCCTTAACGATTTTTAACATTTTTCTGTATAATCGCTCCATGAACAGTACACATGCAGACATGATTCTGCGCTTCATCGACTCTGGTAACGGCGATGCCGCTGCCAACATGGCCCTCGACGAAAGCCTGGCCTGGCATCTCGCCAGACAACGCCACAGCGGCTACCTGCGTTTTTACCGCTGGCAGCCGGCGGCTCTGTCTTTTGGTTACAACCAGCGCATCGAACGACTGGTCTCGATTGAAGCAGTTATAAATTCAGGGCTTGGCATCGTACGCCGGATGTCCGGCGGCAAGATGGTTTTTCACGCCGACGAGCACACATTTTCTCTTGGTCTGACCGCAGAATTCATCCGAGCTGCAATTGGAAACTCCGCCACTTTTCTCGACATGTTCAAATTTGCCGTCGAACCAATGGTAGCAGCACTTATCAACCAGGGCGTGCCAGCGCGCTTTTCTTCGGCTCGAGAAATGTCAGCAGGAAAAGGCAATCATCTGCACTGTTATGCAGCGGCAGCAGGTCATTCGATTTTTGCAGGTAAGCATAAGCTTATTGGTGCTGCCGGCGTATTCAGAGATGATTGTCTGATTATCCACGGGTCTATTCCAATAAGCAGAACCAGACCTCCCGATCATCTTTTTAACAAGGAACATCGCGCCAGCCTGGAGGTCGATATGGCTTCATTGTCAGGTTTTCTTTCTCCAAAAGCGATTTCCGAATTGCCTGTTGCCATTGCTGACGGATATGCAACCAGTTTTGTCTGTAAACTTCAGAAGAGCCTGCCAAGCCAGGAAGAAATCGAAATGGCCGACAGGCTGGCCAGTGAAAAGTATGCCAACCTCAACTGGAATTCGCTAAAAACAGTTGCCTGAACTTGAAAATCTGATATACTATTGAGTTGGGGTGAATATTTTCAGGGAGCGCATGTGGCAAAAAGATTTAATATAGCCTGTTTGCTGTCGCTGGCCGCAATAATGCTGGCCGGCTCGGCCTGGGCGCAAACCCCGCAGCGCATCGATTTTCACCTGAAACGCAGCAAGGAACTCAAACACACAGGCATTCCGAAAAATGGCGAATTCAAACTTTCGCTCGGCAGCCAGATGTTCGCTTCGAACCCCGAAGAATTCAATATCGGTCAAATTCAAAGTCGATTTAGCCCAGTAGTCGACGACCCTTCCAAAAATGCATCACTTGAAGACAGCACGACTTTTTCCAATCGCAACACCCTGCATCTAAAAGGGCAGCGCAACACTTCCAAGCGTCTTACTCCGGTTATAACTCTAAATAATTCTTATGAAGACAATGCCATCGGCCCCGGCGATTCGATTGCCTCGGGCTTGAGCATTACAGGCGGCAACCGCAGACTTCAGGTTTATGGCGAATTCGAAACGAAACGCACTCCACAGATTCTGACCATCGCTCCGACAAGCCCTTCGTCGGTCAACTATCTTCGCGGTTCGGCGCTGAACCAGACTCCTGGCGTGAGCCAACCGACCAACTATGATAAAAACTCAGCCCTCGCTTCTCGATATTACCTTGAAGCCGTCTACAGCTTCAAACCTACTCTAAAAGGCAAAGTTTCGTTTAAACGCTCGATGATCGACACTTTTGAATCTGAAGAGAAACTTGAAGTCGAAGGTATCGTCGACGCCAACTCTGATATTCAGATAAAAGCAGGCTACAACAACGAGGTCAGGCCTGAGTTAACCGAACCAAGATCCAATAACGACACCAAAGTCTGGACTGAGTTCATTCTAAAATTCTGACACTGGCAGCATAAGGTTTTGTCCTGTTAAAACCAGTCCGGAGCGATCCTTATCCTCCCACCAGGATAGCGCATGAAAATCACCGACGTTCGTATTCAACTGATCAAGGCTCCAAAAAACAAACTGGTGGCCTTTGCAGGCATTACCATCGATGAAGCGCTGGTAATAAAAGATTTTCAGATTTTCACTTCCAGTCGTGGCTATTTTGTCGGCATGCCAAGCCGCAAAATGCCTGATGGAACCTGGCGGGAAACGATTTTTTCTTTGAGCAGCGAATTCGGCGAGTATCTGACCAGCACAATTCTCAGAGCTTTCGAAGATGAAATTAACTCCCCTGAAAACCAGACCCTTCTCAAAGGTGATCGAGGCTGATTCCGTTCGACCAGACTCCACTTCTACAGCATTGTCGGCCGACACAATACATTTTGCCAGCCAGAAAATTTTGGGGAGTTGCGCTGTCAGCCTAGTTGTGGTATCTTCCAGAGACTTGAACACATCAGGTATTGGGGTGTAGCCAAGTGGTAAGGCACCTGCCTTTGGAGCAGGCATCCGTAGGTTCGAATCCTCCCACCCCAGTTTTTTGTCTGCTTACGATCAAGCTGTGATTGCCTTTTATAAAGGCCAGGATATGGCAGCGCCTGCATTGCACCCCCCTTCCAGAAGATATCAGGCTATAGACTGAACTGCTGCGACTTTTTTTGTTTCGCAAAAAACAAAAACCATTTTTATTTGATATCTGGTATCCTGAAAAGAGAGCAGACATGCCAGCAGAAACTCATACCGACTAAATTAGAATAGCGTTCAGACAACCATTGACAGGATCAAAGAGAGAACAGAACTGTTTTGCATGTTTGCGCGAGAAAATTTCTGGATTCAATAAATAAGGCTTCGGCTTGTTGAGTTAATATGGTCACGATCTAAAACAGCTCCTAAATTTGCTGACACCGATCATGGGCTATGCCGATCTGATGAAATCAGAAACAGCCGCGGGCGACCGCCACCATATATTTCTCAATCATATTATAGAAGCGGCCGAAGGAGCGAAAATTCTCACTCATCGCCTGCTTGCCTTTGGTCGCAAACAGGTTCTCGACTTCAAGCATCTTAATCTGACTGACGTAGTCAGAAATTTTGAAAAGATATTGCGGCGAACGATTCGTGAAAATATTCAGATCGTTATCAAAGAAAGCGCCCGGGAAACGTTTATCAAAGCGGATGCCAACCAGATGGAACAGGTAATTATGAATCTGGCAATCAATGCTCAGGATGCGATGCCTCGAGGCGGACTACTTGAAATCGCGATTGAAGAAACAGTCATTGATGAAACGACTGCTGGAAGTGGGAGCGTTCTGAAGCCTGGGCCATACGTAGTATTGTCAATCAGCGATACCGGCACAGGCATAGACAGGAATATTCAAACACGAATGTTCGAGCCCTTTTTCACAACCAAAGAAGTCGGCAAAGGAACCGGTCTTGGGTTGTCAACAGTCTTCGGCATAGTAAAGCAACACGGTGGCAATATTTCTGTATACTCAGAAATTGGTAAAGGCAGTGTTTTCAAGGTTTTTCTACCCGAAGACGCACCCAACGAAACTGTTTCCGGTGACACCAAAGGGAATCATTCAGATATTTCTGCTTTACCAGGCGGAAACGAAACTATTCTGATCGTCGAAGACGAGCAGATAGTACGTGATCTAACTTCCACGATGCTTAACAAGCTTGGCTACAAAGTTTTGATTGCTTCCGGGCCTGAAGAGTGCTTTAAATTAATGGATTTGCACAATCAAGCGGTCGATCTGGTTCTATCTGACGTAATCATGCCACAGATGGATGGTCGTGAAATGCTGTCCAGGCTACAGCTGAAGCATCCAAAGCTGAAAATGCTTTTTATGTCGGGTTATGCGGTAAGTGTTTTTGCGCATCACGGTGTTTCGCTCAACGGGGCAATCTTACTGCAAAAGCCGGTTAGAATGAGGGATCTAGCACACAAAGTGCGACAGATACTTGATTCAAAGTAACCAGAACGGTTTTCATAGAATGCCTCTTTTTTCATCTGCGGGTGTCACAAAAAGACAAAACTGTGTATAATGACCGCTGAAAACTTGAGGCGAGGTTTGATTATGTCAAAGAAGTTACACGCACTGATATTGGCTGCCGGCAAAGGCACTAGAATGAAATCAGAGCTGCCCAAAGTTGTACACCCGATTTTAGGCCGTCCGATGGTAGCATATGTAATCGATGCCGTAAAAAGTGTCGGCTGCCGGGAAACCATTCTCGTTACAGGTTACAAGAGTGAACTGGTGCGACGTTCGCTGAACAACGACCAGTTGAAATACGTCGAACAGACCGAACAGCTTGGCACCGGTCATGCAGTTCAATGTTATGCAAAGGATTGCCGCGAACGCCCGGATGATCTTCTGGTCGTCTGTGGAGATACGCCTCTGATTTCGGTCGAAACCCTGCAGAAGATGGTCGAAATTCATCGTGATCAGAAACCGGCGATAACAATGATGACGCTGATGATGAATGAACCTGGCAATTATGGCCGGGTTCTGCGTTGTGGCGGAAATGTCGCAGCCATCAGAGAAGCGAAGGACTGCAACGCTGCAGAACTGCAGGTAAAGGAAGTAAACCTCGCAGTCTACCTGTTTGAAGCAGGCTTTTTGTTCGACAACATCTATTCACTGACCCCGAATAACCGCCAGAAGGAATATTATCTGACCGATCTGGTTGAAATTGCTGTCAAAAAAGGATTGCCGGTCATCGCCTGCATCGAGAAAGATGAATCGTCGACGCTCGGAATCAACAGTCGCCAGCATCTTGCCGAAGTGAGCAGGATTCTGCAGAAGCAGATTTTAAACCGGCTTATGGATAGTGGTGTAACCATAACCAGTCCCGAAAACACCTTTATCGGTCCGGATGTTGAAATTGAACCGGACACCACCGTTCACCCGGGAACGATGCTTTCGGGTAATTGCCGTATTGGGCGTGACTGCATCATCGGCCCCGGGTGCCGCATTTCTGACGCGGTTATCGGCCGCAACAACCACATTGAATTTTGTGTCATCAGTAACACCACAGTGACTGAAAATTCCGAAATCAGCCCGTTTTCGGTAATCGACGGAAACAATTGAACGACTGCCAGGAGGGAATTAATGTATAACTCAAGGGTCAAGATTTTTTCAGGAGCCGGAAATCAGGAGCTCTTCAGTGAAGTCTGCCGCTGTCTCAACATTCCCGAAGGCAAAATCATGCATACCTCTTTTGCCGACGGTGAACTGTACTGTCGAATTGAAGAATCAGTGCGCGGTTGCGATACCTTCATCATTCAGCCGACCTGTCCGCCGGTTAACGAAAATCTGATGAAGCTTCTTATAACCATGGATGCGTTGCGCCGCGCCTCTGCTGCCAGCGTTACCGCCGTCGTGCCTTATTTTGGCTATTCACGCCAGGAAAAGAAAACCACCGGCCGCGAGCCGGTTACTGCCAAACTGGTTGCCAATATCATAACGATTTCGGGTGCAAACCGTTTGATGACCATCGATATGCATGATCCCGCCCTGCAAGGGTTCTTTGACATCCCCGTCGATCACCTGTCTGCTGCCCGCCTGCTCGCAGAGCACTTTCTCAAACGTGATCTCACAGACCACGTAGTCGTTTCGCCTGATACCGGCGGCGTTTTGCGCGCCCGTCAGTTCGGCAAAAAGCTCAATCTGCCGATGGCGATCATCGACAAACGCCGACCAGAGAGCAACAAGGCGGTCGTCATGAATGTCATCGGTGAAGTAGCCGGCAAGCATGCAATAGTAATCGACGATATCATCGATACAGCCGGAACGCTGGTCAATGTTGCTGAAAGCCTCATGGAAAAGGGCGCCAAATCGGTAGTAGCCTGCTGCACACACGCTCTGCTCTCTTCGCCGGCAATTGACCGGATCCCAAATTCGCCGGTACGCGAGATTGTCTGCACTAATTCGGTTCCTATCAGCAAAGAAAAAATTGAAAGATGCAACATCAACGTTCTGTCTCTTGCGCCACTGGTCGGCGAAGCCATCAAGAGAATTTTTGAGAAGCGCTCGGTAAGCGAGCTGTTTCTATAATCAGGAGTTTCTGTCATGTATAAATATAAAAAAGCCCTGACTCTGGCCATTGCCGGCGCGTTGCTGGCTACCAGTATGAGTGGATGCGGCGGCAAAAAGAAAGCCAACCCGGTAGCAAGCAAAACCGAAACAGTTATCGAAACTGACAGCGACAGCCAGTATTCAAAATGGAAAGAAAACACAAAAGTTCGGGCTGCCATTGACAGTCAGGATTTTGACACTGCCATATCTCTGACCACTGCCAGAATAGACGACGAACCCGGCGACGCCAGAGCTCATTTTCTTCTCGGACAGGCCCTTCTCGAAAAGGGAGAATTGATCAAAGCCCGCAAAAGCCTCGAAGCAGCAGTTAAGCTTTCCCCAGACGATCTGAATTTTTCGCGGGAACTGAACCGTTGTCTGGCTGCCATAGCAGATTCTGCCATCGACAAGAATCTACCCGGCGAAGCGATAGAGATTCTCAAAAAGCTTCTTAAAGATAACTACAACCCTGAACAGACCGAGCAAAAACTTGCCGGAGTTTACGAAAGTGCCAGTCTGAAGCTAATAGAAAGCGGTAATCATGAAGAAGCCGAAACCCTGTTGCGGGAAGCGGCCAACATCGTTCCGGATTCTCCAGGCATCAAAGTGCGGCTGGCCGATCTGCTGATCAGCAAAGATCGACTGATGGAAGCCGAACGAATTCTGAAAGCACTTCAGGAAACCAGCCCGGATTACAGCGCAGGCATGATAGCCTACGCCAGATTGCTGCACCGGATGGGCGAAGTCAACAAGGCCCAGCAACTGGTAGACAAGATACTCGATATTTCTCCGGAAAATCCAGATGCGCTCGCCCTCAGAAGTGCATTCAGCAAAGATGTTCCAGCTGTAACCGTCAATAAAATGCCAGACCGCAACCTTGACGATCAAAGCCTCGACAGCGCTCTCGAAAAGCTGAAACTCCAGGAACAGTCGGGCAATCTCAGCGAACAGAAAAAGACTCTTACCGCAATCATCACTTCGTTTCCATCAGAAGACTGGGCACTCTTCAAGCTCAGCGTCGTCTGCGAAAAACTTGGACAAATAGACGAAGCCATCGGCAGTGTCGAAAAGTATCTGCAGATCAAACCTGATTTTGCAAAGGGACAACTGCACCTGGCACGCTGCCTGTATCAGAAAGGCGACCACGCCAAAGCACTGGAAATCATAGACCGCCTCGAACCAACATACCCTGACAAGCTCGAAATACTAACCGAGAGAGGGCAGATAATGGCCCGTACCGGCAATTTTGCTCAAGCCAGGGTATTCTGGAAACAAATCCTCGACCAGGATCCAGGTCATACCGCGACCTTGTTTAATTTCGGACAGCTGGAAATGGAATCAGGCAACCACGAGGAAGCCGCCACATATTTCGAAAAGGCAATTCGTAACGAGCCATTCAACAACAAATACCGGTATTTTGCCGGGCTGAATCTTGTACAGAGTGGGCAGAAGGACAAAGCTGACGCTCTCTGGCAGGCTTCAAAATCATCTCTCAACATCCAGGATCCTTATGCAGCAAGAATTCTCAAAGCACTTGGCGAGGAGCCTTCTACTGCTCCACAAAACACATCATTGTCTGCACCTCCGCCGGTTCTGAATACTGTTTCCGTAGCCCCTGACGCCGCTACCGGCAATACGGGTGCTGAAACAATTATTATTCCCGGAACGGTCATCAGCGAAAGTCCAGTTGATCCGGATTACGAAAAAGCTCTTGAATACGCCCGTGGTGGCTTTTTCAACGAAGCAATCCAGTCTTTCAAATCAGTTCTTGCCAACGATCCGGCCAATTTCAACGCTTTGATGAATCTGGGAAAAGTTTACACAGCCACAGGCAAACAGGCTCAGGCTGTCACTTTTTATCTGAAAGCGCTGAAAATTGATCCTCGCAACGTTCATGCTCTCAAGGCATTGGCGAATGGTTATTCTGAAATCGGCATGCACAATCTGGCAGCCCAGATAACCGACCAGGTAAAGGTATCGAATCCAGACCAGCTTGACGGCTTTCCAAGATATTCTCAGTCAGTCGTGAAAAACGACCCGCGCGGTATCGAACCACTCGCCCAGGCACTGATGTCAGAAGGCCTCAACGCTGAAGCTCTGGCCGTAGTGCAAAACGGCCTGTCGCAGCAGAGTGAACTGATGGTGCTGCATCTGCTTCATGGAGACGTACTCAAGCAGATGGGGCAACACGAACAGGCTCTTGAAGCTTATAAAGATGCCATGAGTCGTGATATACAGAGCCCGGCACCATATATCCGGATCGGCGATCTTTATCTGGCTTCAGGACAGGCAACCACAGCTTTCGATGAATACCAGAAGGCCCTGAAGAGCAGTTTTATCGATCCGGACAGTATGTTCGTCATTTCTGACCGATTCAGGCAGCTTGGCCGAGATTCAGATGCCAGACTGGTGCTTGGCAAGATCAAAGGCATGAATCTGAACCAGGAACAGCTGCAGAAACTCGACCAGCGCCTTGGCACAAGCCTTGCAGCGCCTCAGAAGGAGGAAAATCAATGACCAGAGAAACTTCTTTAGCCAGCCTCGATGAGGCAATTACCGAACTTCGCAATTCAATCAAAAATGTATCGGATGCCGAAGTCAGAAGAGAGCTCGAAAGAACCCTGAAAAACCTGATGAAAGCTCGAGAACGGATGAACCCGGCCAGACCATTCTCTTCCTTTTACGTGGTCACGATACCCTTTGTCATCATTTTCGCCATGGTTGGCATTTATTACTTCTCCCGCATGGCAGAAAAATGCACACCTGGTAAATGAGAACCTACATTTTCGGGCCGGTTCCTTCAAGGCGTCTGGGCATTTCGCTCGGTGTCGATCTGACTCCAACCAAGACATGCTCATACGATTGTCTGTATTGCCAGCTTTGCCGAACAAATTTTCACACCTCGCAACGAAGTGAATTCTGCGACCCCGATGACGTTCTGAAGGAACTGCGGGAAACACTTGCCGAAATAGCAAAACCGGACTGGATAACTATTTCCGGCACTGGCGAGCCAACGCTGCATTCAGGTCTCGGCTACATTCTTGCCGAGATAAAGAAGCTTAACAGTGCCCCAACCTGCGTGATCACCAACTCATCTCTGCTGTATCTGCCGGATGTAAGAAGCGAACTGATGCTTGCCGATCGATTGCTGCCAACACTGACAACAGTTAACAAAGCAACCTTCAGACGAATTCACCGCCCAACCAATGAATTGAACCTGGACGAAATTCTCAACGGTCTCAGGCGTTTCGTCAATGAGTTCACCGGTGCCGTCGAAATAGAAATTTTCGTCTGCCCCGATATCAATGACTCTGACGCCGAAATCGAAGCTCTTGGCAACTATCTCAACAGTCTTGACGGCATTGAATCGGTTTATTTGAATACCGCAGTGAGGGTTCCACTCGAAAGTGAGATCAGAACCGCTGATCAGAGTCGCCTCAACAGGTTCAGAGAACACCTTAAGCTCAGGGTTCCAGTTTCGACCGCTTTCGAGCATAATCTGGTTCCACCGAAAAAAAGCAACTGGAATCGGCCGGCGGTCTCTTCAGATATTCTGAAACTGCTGCTCAGGCACCCATGCAGCCAGGAGCAACTCGAAAAGGTTCTCGGATCATCGCCGGAAAACATCCTGCGGCTGCTGAATGAGCTTACTGACCAGGGGCTGATCAAGAGAGAAAGCAATGGCTGCTGGTCTTTGATATCCGGGAAATAGCTCCCCCGGCTTATGCAGTAGCAGCAAAGCAGTCGCTGCCGATTTATTACAGATTGCTTCAGCGCGAAGCCTTACCAGAGGGTTTTTCCGGCTTAAGGCGGAATGTTATCGATGGATTCAGACGCAGATCTTTTTTCAGCTCAATTGGAGCGAATCCCTCTGCGGCAGCGAATAATTCGACTTCTGAACCATGACTGCCTGGAAACTTCAGTGAAAAACATCCGGCAGCATCGGTCTGCGCAGTTTGGCGCTCTCCAGCAACATAAGCTCCGGCAACCGGCTCGCCAGTAAGGGCATTAACAGCCTTTCCAATGAGAGTATACTGGTGAATCTCACTGTCAGACAAAAGAGTCAGCATAAAATTTTCAAAAACTGCCTTTTCGATAAATCCGCCGGGCTCGCTGAATTCATCAGGGAATGATCCTCCCTGAGATTTGCTTGTCAGAACAATATCCGGCTGGCTCTGATAAGCAAACATCCGCATCAGCTGTCTGGTTTCATACAGACCAGGGCTGTTCTTTCTCAGAAACCTGCCAAGTTTCTGCAGATAGCAGATGGTTTCAAGGTTGCGCACTGATTCATCGGGTCTGAAACTGCCATCTGGATAACCAGACATGATCTTCAGCGACAGAGTCATGGCAATACTCTTCTGTTGAACAGCATCCAGATCATTCAGCAGCACTGAAGAATCAACTGGAAGTTGAATATGGTGCCTGGCAAGAATTCCTTCGATGAACAATGCCAGATCAATTCTGGTCAACAACGACCGTGGCGGCTGGTAAGAAAAGGCAGAGAACATAACAAGACAGCACAACATACTGAACGCAGCCAGCATCTTCTTCAGGTTGTTAATATTCATGCTCTCAAGCTCCGCTGATGATCCAGGTTTTTCCATCACGGAAAAACCTTAGCCTGCAGACTTCCGCGATAGTTTTCAGTGCTTCGAACGGGCTGGCAGCCTCCAGTTCCAGACTGAAAGTTTCCGGAACACGGCCGCTGAGTTGAATATCCAAACCGGCCTGACCGGCCAGTTCTCTTATTACTGGTTCGAGAGGGGCATCCTGTAAACTGATTACTGCAGGTGAATAACCACTCTCTTTCGGATCAAGCAACAGCTTGCTTCCGGCCACTCCCGGCTTCACCAGGAAAGACTTTTCCGCGAACCGAACCATAATCCTGTTGTCAGCAAAACGCACCGAGGCGAGACAATCCGGTCTGATATAAAAACGCATGCGGGCCAGACCGCCATCTTCCAGACCATCCTTGAGATAGGCAAGTTTGATATCACGACCCGCATATGTTTTTCCGGAAGTTTCCGCAACAGTTTTTGTGCCAGGAAAATCAAGAGTCAGACAGTTGTTCTGACCGACATATCTGGCGAGAGGTTTCACCAGATCATTCATCAAGATGATGACTTCCGTCATGCCTTCACCTTCTGAGAACGAGATGTTTTCAATTCGATGCAGCGAGGAATCAGCGTTGGCCAGGCGCCATGAAACTGCCGAGAGCAGAATAAAAAAATAAATCAGATATATCGTTCTCTTCATTGAGCCTGCCTCTCGACAAACATGGCTTTTTCGAGCAGATAGAACCCGCGAATTCTTGAAGCATCTGGAATCTCACCTGGGTCAAACCCAAGGATGCGTAATTTATCTGTCAGGCTGGCAGCATCAACGGTATCACCTCGAGAGAACAAAGCGGCTTCCGGCACGGTTCGTTTCTGATGTCTGGCTGCAGTCTGCAGCGCGAAGTTCCATTCGGCAGCCGAGATCGATGCATATGGTGCAAATTCCATAATCTTGCGATATCCAATTGCCTGTATTTCCACAAGGTTGCGACACATGCGATAGACCGGGTGATCGACAGGCACGTCGGCAAACGGCATTGTCGAGACCTTGATACTGGCCGTACTGTTGAACAACTGATAACTCATCACTACCGAGGCCACAAGAATAAACAGAGCAAGAACAAGTATGCCCCTGAACACAACATGTCGACGTGGTCTAGATGGCCTGGAATCTTGTTCCTCGCAGAGGCGGACCCCACAATTGCCACAAAATCTGGCAATTGCAATGTTTTCGGTTCCACATGAGCTGCAGAGGCGGCCCGTATGTGCTTTTTCATCTGCGGCATTCATTGTCTGGGAGTTGTCTCCATATACCTGTTATCGGCAGATCCTGAAAAATGTTTGAATCAGGAACAACAATGGCTCGCTTCAATCATTCTCAGTAATGCTTAACGACAGTGGAAATCGTTGCAGAATTGCCGTCTGCAATGGTTTGCGGTACAAAATTGTCGACAAACCGGGAAAGAAGTGATAATATTCTGCCTGATTAAATCGTCAAGGATCTGGAAGGGGTACATTATTAGAAAATGACGCCTATTCGCAAACTCATATTCATTCTGGCAGATATAATAATCATCGCTTTTTCACTGATTGCTGCCATCTGGTTGAAATTTGACAAACTCGAACCGCAGCACATTCATTACCTGCTGTTTATCACTCCGGTTCTCATTCCGGTCGGACTT
>CAZPCO010000021.1:0-19338 GCA_964585025.1 uncultured bacterium
CCGCATTCTGCAGAAACGGCAATTCAATGAGGTCTTTCAGGAATGCGGACATACATGCCCCTTTTCGGTGCAGCGATGATCGTGTCTGATCATGTGGACATCGATACCGTACATTTTCTGCAGGGCTTCGCCGGTAAGTTCAGAAACCGGGTGTATCTGCAGGGTTTTGCGCACACAGATGACGCTTTTGACGCGGCTTGAAACAAAGCCAATGTCGTGTGAAACCATCAGGATCGAGAAACGCTCGTTCATTTCTGAAAACATGCGATAAAACTGTTCGGTGCCGTGAACGTCGACGCTGGCAGTGGGTTCGTCGAGCAGCAGAAGTTCGGGCTCTGACATCAAGGCTCTGGCGATCAGGGCACGCTGCTTCTGCCCGCCGGAAAGTTCAGCAAACCCTGTGAAAGCCTGGTCTTTGAGGCCAACATCGGCAAGTGCCTTATGAGCGCGCTCAATCTGGCTTTTTGCGTATCTTCCCCAGAAGAAACTGCGCTGCAGGCAACCCATCAGAACGACGTCGAGAACACTGACCGGAAAGCTGGCGTCAAACCTGGAAAACTGTGGGACGTAGCCGATATGTGCTCTGCGATCGGCCGGGCGGCCGCCGAGCACTTCGATACTGCCGGAAGTGGGCTTGAGAAGACCGAGCATCAGTTTGAGAAGGGTGGTTTTGCCACCGCCATTTGGGCCGACGATGCAGGCAAATTCGCCCTTTTCGATTTCCAGATTGATGTTTTCAAGCACGTTCATGCCATCTTCATAGGCAAAACTGACGTCATTGAATCTGAGAAGAAGATCGTTGCTCATTTTTTATGGATTGCTCCGGCAACCGTTTCGGCGATCGATTTCAGATTGGCGAAATAGTCTTCGGCTAAGGGGTCGATCTGCACGACGGCTCCATCGATAGCTTCGGCAATGGTTCTGGCAGCAACCACCGGAAATTGTTTCTGGACAAAGATTATGTGAATGCCTTCGGCCCGACATTTTCTGATCAGTTCTACCAGCTGGCGTGGCCCTGGTTCTTTACCTTCAATTTCAATCGACTGTTGTTTGAGCCCGAAACGGCGGGCGAAATAACCGAAGGCGGGGTGAAAAACCAGCATGGTTTGCCCCTTTACCGGTTCCAGTATTGTTGTCAGCTCTTCTGTCAAAAGTTTGATGCGCGAGGTAAAGCTTGCCAGTCTGGCATCTATGGTAGTTGCAGCTTCTGGAATGGCTTCTTTCAGGGCAATTGCCATATTGCCGGCTTGAATGATCACCTGATCAGGGTCTAGCCATACGTGCGGATCAGGCTGACCTTCACCATGAGTGCAGGCGTCGGTATGACGATGATCGTAGCTTTCCATCTGACGGAAGTTGATTCCGCTGGTTGTGGCGACGATTTTCAGATTGGGGCAGACGTCGGCAAGACGTTTTTCCAGAGCTTTTTCGAAAGGAACGCCAATTGTGAAGAACAGGCGGGCTTTGGAAAGCCGGCTCATCTGCTGAGGTAGCGGTTCGTAAGTATGAGGTGACATATCAGGGCCGACCAGAACTTCAACGTCTGCCAGGTCACCTGCCAGCTGACTGACGAAAAATTTCTGCGGCAGGATACTGGTAAAGACGCTCAGTTTTGCTTCTATTTCCGCTGTGGCTGTTACTTGCAGCATGATCAGCAGCAGCAACAGTTTGATTCTGTTCATATGGCAGCCCTCGGTGAAAAATTTATCCGCTGGCAGCGGGTTTAGCATAAATATGGCGAAAATGCAAACCGCACCTGCGATCAGAACAGCAGATTGAACAGCAAATGTTCCAGTCTGCAGGCTAGGTTGCAGATGGGCTCATTTTATGCCTCAGATCGCAGATTTTAAGGCTTTAAATAGGTTTATTCAGCGTCGACGTTGCAGAGCAGCTGGATCTGGTCAGTTTCTGCACACTTTTTGATTTCGTGGTGCTCGGCAAACTTATCCCAGCACTTTTTCTGGGCAGGTGACAGTACCCCGGCACCGCTGCAGAGCGGGCAAACATGGTCAAGCGCGTTGAGAATCGCAGATCTGATGAACTCGGAGCGGTTTGGCATCGTCTGCAGAATCTCGAGCAGGTTTGGATCAACTTTGAACGTTACGGTATCGGCCTTTTTCAATCTCTACCTCCGGAGTGTCGCATAGTATTGTGTCTAGTTTTTTCTATTATTACCATTTACGAAAAGACCACTTTAATGGCTTCACGCAAAGAGTTAACTCTAATTATGCTATTATCTTCAGGCAAATCGCAACTGCCCGAAACAAGAAATCTTTTAAACCCGAATCTTTTTCCTTCGGTTATACGACGGCTTATCTGGCTTACCGGTCGGATTTCACCGGCCAGGGTTATTTCGCCAATCGGCAGAATGTCGGCGGGAACAGGCTGATCGTTAAGACTGCCTGTCATGGCGACTGCCAGGCCAAGATCGCCGCCAGGTTCGGTGAGTTTTAGCCCGCCGGCGACATTGGCAAAGACGTCACGGTTATAAAATTTCATGCCGGCGTGCTTTTCCAGCACCGCGATAACGAGGCTCATACGGTTGGCATCGAGCCCTGCCACTACCCGGCGAGGCATCGGCAGAAACGACTGAGTGACGAGCGCCTGCACCTCAGTAAGAATGCAGCGGGTTCCCTGCAGCAAAGGTACGACAACTACCCCCGGGGCATCACTGCGTTTGCGGCTGATGAAAAGATCCGATGGATTGATTACCGGGCTGAGACCCTTGTCGGTCATTTGAAACACGGCAACTTCACCGGTGGCTCCGTAGCGATTTTTGAAGACGCGCAACAACCTGAAATTCGAGTTGACGTCGCCTTCAAAATACAGCACGGTATCGACGATGTGTTCGAGAATTTTCGGGCCGGCAATGGCTCCTTCTTTGGTGACATGACC
Organism: uncultured bacterium; assembly: GCA_964585025.1. GTDB lineage: Bacteria > Muiribacteriota > Ozemobacteria > Ozemobacterales > Ozemobacteraceae > Rifleibacterium. Next base: position 2,896 of record CAZPCO010000021.1, read on the forward strand.
GATGATGAACACCGGCAGGCCGCGATCTTTTCCGTATTTGGTCAGAATTGCTGCACATTCGCGGATCTGGGTGACCGACCCGGGCGTGGCATCCATCTGCGGGGTATAGACGGTCTGAATCGAATCGACGACCAGCAGACGAGGCAGATACGAAGCGAGACCATTGAGCGCCGAATCGAGATTCTGCTCGGCGACCAGAATAATATCACTGCCATTACCCACTCTGAGTCGCTCCGCGCGCAGTTTGATCTGCGTTGCAGATTCTTCGCCCGAGATGTATGCCAGAGGTTTGATGTTGACTCCAAGTCGTGAGACGAGTTGCAGCATGAAGGTCGATTTGCCGACTCCTGGTTCGCCGCCGATCAGAGTAATTCCACCAGGAACGAGCCCGCCGCCAACCAGTTCGTCAAAGATATCGACTCCCGTCTGCCAGCGTGCCGTGCGTTCTATGGAAACTTCTTCAAGAGTCTGAATGATCGAGATGCTTCCGGAAAGGGCGTTCGGAACGCGGCGTGCTGCCGGTTGTTCCAGTTCCTGAACCAGTGTATTCCATTCTTCACAGCCGCTGCATTGTCCCTGCCATTTTGGAAAACTCTGCCCGCAGGTCTGGCAGACATAACGCGTGCGTGCTTTTGCCATGATTATTTTCTCCGGCGTCCGGCGTTCTTGTTGGCCGCCGGTTCGGTACGCTGCAGGTCTTCGGCGAGAAATCTGCCGGTAAGAGAAGCTTCAACGCCAATGATTTCTTCGGGAGTGCCGGTTGCGACAATCTGGCCGCCCTGCTCGCCGCCTTCAGGGCCCAGGTCGATGATATGATCGGCGGCTTTGATGACGTCGAGATTGTGCTCGACGACCAGAACGGTGTTGCCCTTTTCCACCAGGCGGTTGAGAACCTCGAGCAGACATCTGACATCCTGGAAATGCAGGCCGGTAGTTGGTTCATCGAGCAGATAGAAGGTCGAGCCGGTAGCCACTTTCGACAGTTCAGTTGCGAGTTTGATGCGCTGAGCTTCGCCGCCGGAAAGAGTGGTGCTGGCCTGGCCCAGAGTTATGTAGCCAAGCCCGACATCCTGAAGCGTCTGCAGCTTTCTTCTTATGGTCACAAACGAGTCGAAAAACTCAACGGCGTCATTGACGCTGAGATCGAGAACTTCGGCGATATTGCGACCTTTGAATCTGATTTTCAGGGTTTCATCATTGAATCTGGTGCCCTTGCACTGTTCACAGGTCACGAAGACATCGGGCAGAAAGTGCATTTCGATCTGAATCTGGCCAGAACCTTCGCAGACTTCACAGCGGCCTCCCTTGACGTTGAAGCTGAAGCGCCCGGCTGAATAACCGCGGGTTTTGGCTTCTACTGTCTGGGCAAAGAGCTCGCGTATCGGGGTGAAGATGCCGGTATAGGTTGCCGGGTTGGATCGGGGAGTGCGGCCTATCGGGTTTTGATCGATGTTGACCACCTTGTCGATAAATTCGATGCCTTCGAGTTTGCCGTGCGCACCCACTTCAAGGTGTGAGTGGTTGATGATGTTGTTGAGGAGCGGAAACATGGTATCGGTTATCAGACTCGATTTGCCGGAACCGGAAACGCCGGTGACGACAACAAATTTACCAAGCGGAATCTCGACGTCAATATTCTTGAGATTGTTGTGTCTGGCGCCTTTGAGGGTGAGAAATCGCCCATTGCCGACCCGTCGGGTGGTCGGCACCGGAATGAATTCACGGCCACTGAGGAATTTTCCCGTCATGCTGTCTGGAAACGCCATTATTGCTTCGGGGTTGCCATCGACCACAATTCTGCCGCCGGCATTGCCGGCCCCCGGGCCGATATCGATGATGTGGTCGGCTTCCAGCATGATTTCACGGTCGTGTTCGACTACCAGAACGGTATTGCCAATATTGCGCAGGTGTTTCAGCGTATCGATCAACCGGCGATTGTCACGAGGGTGCAGACCGATACTTGGTTCATCGAGCACGTAGGTGATGCCGACAAGTGCCGAGCCTATCTGAGAAGCAAGCCTGATACGTTGAGCTTCGCCGCCAGAAAGAGTGTGCGCCGCGCGTGAAAGGTCGAGATAATCGAGCCCGACATCTTTGAGGAAATTCAGGCGATTACATATCTGTTCCAGAATCTTTTTGCAGATGAACTTTTCGCGCTCGTTAAGCTGCAGACGGGCAAAAAAGTCGACGAGTCTGCCGACCGGATGCTGCGAAAGCTCATGGATATTTTCGCCTTCGATGCGCACTGCAAGGGCAATATTGTTCAGACGTCTGCCCTGACATGTGTTACATGGTGAAGTACGCATGAACCTCTCGTAGAACCGTCGCGCACCCTCTGATCTGGTTTCGCGGTAACGGCGGTTTACGGTAGGGATAACGCCTTCAAATGGCTTGGTAAGCGAACCCTGCATGGTGCGGCCCTGATATTTGATGTTCATCACCTTGCTGCCCGAACCGTAGAAGATGACCTGTCTGGCCTCTTCGGGGAGGTTTTTGAATGGAACGTCGAGCGAAAACTTGAAATGCTGCGCCAGTCCCTCCATCCATTGCCGCGAAAAAGTGGCTTCGGTAAAATTTTCCGAGGCGATCGCCCCTTCAGAAATCGAGAGATCAGGGTCAGGAACGATCAGTTCAGGATCGACTTCCAGTTGAAAACCAAGCCCAGAACAATCTGGGCAGGAACCGTAAGGCGCGTTGAACGAGAAAAGCCGTGGTTTGATTTCCGGCAGCGAAATATCGCAGGCGGCACAGCGCAGATTTTCACTGAAAAGTTTTTCGACAGGCTTTTTATCATCATCGCTGTCGATAATCAGCAGCAGTTGCCCCTCAGCAAGTTTGAAGCAGAGTTCTACCGCTTCGGTCATGCGGGCCGTGTTTTGCTCGCGGTCGCCAGCAGAAAGTTTGACGCGGTCTACAGCAACTTCGATATTGTGCTTTTTATTGCGGTCGAGTTCTGGAATTTCATCGTCGAGTGACCACATGTTGCCGTCAACACGAACTCGAGAGAGACCTTCGCGTCGCAATTCGTCAAAAACCTTGGCATATTCGCCTTTACGACTGCGCACAACCGGAGCCAGAAGTGTTATACGGGTGCGGTCAGGCAATTCGAGAAGCGATTCAACAATCTGTGATGGGGTGGCGCTTTCGACCGGTTGCCCGCACTGCGGGCAATGTGGTTTGCCGATCGCGGCAAACAGCAGCCGGAAATAGTCGTAGAGCTCGGTTATTGTGCCAACCGTTGAACGCGGGTTGCGCGAAGTCGATTTCTGCTGAATGGCAATGGTTGGCGACAAGCCTTCGATGCTTTCCACGTCAGGCTTTTCCATCTGCTGCAGAAACATGCGGGCGTATGAAGACAGTGACTCAATGTAGCGTCGCTGACCTTCTGCGTGAATGGTGTCGAAGGCCAGTGAGGATTTGCCGGAGCCAGAGACGCCGGTGATGACTGTCAGAGTATTGGTAGGAATCGAAATACTGAGATCTTTAAGGTTATGCACCTTAGCTTTAACGATACGGATCATATTGAATATTTGCTGAATCAGCGCCAGTCGTATTGAATTACGCTTGCCTGAGTGGGTGGACTGATTTCGCCGCCGCCAAAGGTAACCTTGTAAAAGCCGGATACCTTGACCGGTTTGCCGCCACCACGTTTTTTACTGACTTCGACGAGCCCGTTTTTGACCACAACTTCGCCCTTGTCTTTTTCATCGTCATAAATAACCTTGAACAGACCTGAAGCCCCGGTAACCTGAACGTCTGAAGAATCAATTACCAGAATACCACGCCCGTCAAGAGAAATGGCGGCCGTCAGTTCCCCGTGTTTGAGAGTGACCGGTTCGCGTTCAACCTTGTTTTCCTTGTCGGCAAGTGCGGGTGGCATAACGGTCATTTCAGATTTGCCTGCCAGCTTGACCTGGTTCTCGAGCTGCATCTGAATGGTGACAGTTCCTTCTGGGGAGGTTTTAAAAGAATATTCCTTGTCGAATTCGATTTTTTCTTTCAGGGCTTCCCAGGCGCCAATGTGACGATGTTCGACCTTGCCGGTGATGTCGGTGACGCGGGAAAACAGCAATTTGTTGCGTTCTTCCTGAAAGGCCAGGGTTGCAGCGCGCTTGCGCATCACAACGACGAAAACGCCAAGAACTACCAGGGCAGCCAGAACAACCACGCCGATAATCATTCGACGCTTTTTTTCTTCGGCATCCTGTGCGAGTTTCTGCGCCTTTTCGCGCTCGACCTGAAGCTTTTTAAGCGCTTTGTGGTCAAGCTTTTCTAGTTGGTGCCACTGTTTAGCCATTTTTAAACTGTATCAGAAAGTGTCAATGCCAACCTGAGGGGTTGCCATGATCGAATTTTCCTTAAAAACATTTTCGTCCTTGGGATACAAAGTACGTATTTTAACGGAAATTGGAAAAAAGTCCACAGGTTTTTCGGGAGGCAGGGTGCCGGCAACCGAAAATTCAATGAATTGAACGTCGTTAACCAGTATCTTTGAACGAGTCTCTTTTTCAATTGGCGTGAGATTGAGTTTGCCTGACCTGGCATAATTGTTCTTGGCATCGGTGGTATATTCGAATGCCGATGATTTGAGGCGGAGATTGCCGATTGGAGCAACTCTTGTGTTGTAAACGAAGTCGAGATACAGCTCGTTTTTGGTTATTTTGCCGGGCTGATTTTTGGGTTTTTCGGGTTCACAGACCACCCAGGTCATGATTTTGAGTTCGCCATCAGATGGAGTTGGGATTGCCTGACCATCTTTGAGAATTCGCAGATAAAATTCAGCCGCCACCTTGGGGTCATCATTATCACATGGATCATAGAAAGTGTCTGAAAACAGCGTGGTCGGATAGGTGGAACTGCGAATTTCGCGGCTGAGAAGGCTTAGGGTGTTGCGCATCTGGTCGACGGTGCCGCTGATCCATTGGGCACGCCCGGCTGTCTTGCTGCCGCCGATGAACAGCTGGTAGACACCCACCATGAACAATGCCATGACGGCGCAGGCGATCACCACTTCGACAAGAGTAAAAGCCGCCTGTTTTCTGGTTTTTAACATCAGTCGACCGAGCCCCTTCGGGTGATTTTCTGAACGCGTTTCTGGGTCTGGGGGGTGACTTTACCCTGAAAGTTTTTAACCTGCCCTTCAACGCTGACTTCGATCGCCTCTTCGCCATATTTGCGCAGACCTTTGATCGACTGAATTCTGACTTCGTTGACGCGATAGTTCATTGTGTATGGGTAACCATCGCTGGTTACGATATCGAAATCGTTGATATTCTTGATATTCTTGTCGGCTGCCATTTCAAGTGGCACCTGAAGGCGATTGCCTTCATAACTAAGGTTGCAGCAGTCACGAATGTAATATTTGAGATATTTGTCGGGTTTGAACTTGGCATCTGGCAGATTGGGCTTTATATAGCGGTCTTCGGTTTCATTGCTTGCAAGGCCTGGAGCAAGAAAGCGATAGTCGGGGTTGTGATAGCTGCCCAGCCTGATGAAGGCATTTTTGCCGGGAAGTGGGTAGTAATAGTACTTGGTTTTCTTGTCACTGTCGATTTCGCGGGTCGGTAAAACTCTGACAAAGAGTTCGGCGCGATTACTCGTCGATTCGAAAGCATTCTGACCACCATCGGTCAACCCGTCAAACTCAGTGAAGTTGCACAGTGGATTTTTGCCCTGAGCGAATTCAACCGCATCGTAAAGTTCTGTGGGAAAAAGCTTGGCCTTGAGCAGAAAGTGCTGCATTGCAGCCCGGGCGGCAAAGAAAGCCTGCCTTTCCTGGATGGTGAGCTGATTGTGCCCGGCAGTGCTGGACTGCCGGAACATCATCGAGACGAACATGATCAGCATACAGAATGAAAAAAACAGGGCGATAACTATGGCCATGCCCCGACGGTTAAGGTGGGTTTTCATCATCCGTCGATATCTCCCTTGATGGTCATCAGGTGAATTCGCTGTACCCGGCCGGCTGTTTCTTCAGGTTTGGTGAAATAACGCTGGTCAAGGTTCCACTGAACCTGAATCACCAGTTTTTTCATCGAGCACCAGGCAAACTTTTCAGGGGTCTGATAGACAACCTTTTCGCTTACCATTTTGGAGGTGTAGCGCTCGGCAGTTGGGTTTACAAAGCGGGGAGCATTTGAATCGAAGCCCTCCATGCCCTGATCGAGATAGACGTTGCCGGGTGCCTCTGAGACTCCTTTGCCCTGGCCGATGTCGAGTTCGGAAAAAGGCTTGGTAGTATCTGTCGGATCTTCTGAATAGTCCTGTATCCAGGCGCCATCAGATATCAGGGCTGGATTGCGCAGAAAAGTGAAAGACATCTCGGGTGATTCTGGAAAGTCTTTTGGGCTGCCTTCGGGGTATGAATCGCCGATCAGAATTCTTTCTGGCTTCTGAGGTTTACGCTCTGAGGCTACATCTTCAACCCGCAGATGCACGAGATAGTGAATGCCGCGCGAATCAGTGACGATTCCGCGGCAAGGGTAACCGGCGGCTTCTTTCTGAGAGCCCTGAAAAAGCATGGGCACAAGCTTGTGCGCCCAGTTGTCGTTATATTTTGCGAATCTCTCGCTGCCACTAAGGTCGTCGACTTTTATATAACCGGGGTTGCCCTGACGAAGAGCCGCGAATGGCACATTATCGAGAATGGTGTTGAGAACCTCAGATCCCTTGTTGATAGCGAAGGCCTGAGATGCGGTCTTGTCGGTTTCGACGGTCTGCCGGCTCATCAGGCCAAACAACGGAATCATCGCTATCGCCAGGACAGCAACAGCAACAACTATTTCAATAAAGGTTACGGCTCGTCTGTCGGGCAGAAACATCAGCCTGATACCTCGGTAAATCAGCTTTGCAGCAGTTCGGATGCGAGTGCGGACAACGAAGAACGTTCGGATTTATTGAGAATGATGTGGCCGAACAGATTGTGGTCTTTGAACTTTTCGATGACGAAATTCAGTCCGTTCGAGGAACTGTCGAGATATGGGTTATCGATCTGGTATGGGTCACCGGTAAGTACGACCTTGGTGCCTTCGCCGGCCCGGCTGATGATGGTTTTTACTTCGTGCGGGGTCAGGTTCTGCGCTTCATCGACGATCAGATACTGTTTGGGAATACTGCGGCCCCTGATATAGGTAATCGCTTCGATCTGAACTTTCTGCGATTCGATCAGGAAACGGATTTTCTTGTCGACATCGTCTGAATTCTTGTAGAGGCGATCCATGACGAATTCGAGGTTGTCGAAAATCGGCTGCATCCAGTGGCTGAGTTTTTCATCTTTAGAACCCGGCAGGTAACCGATATCTTTGCCAAGCGGCATAATCGGGCGGCTGACCAGCAGTTTGCGGAAAAGATGTTCATCGATGGTTTTCTGCAGGCCGCAAGCCAGAGCCAGAAGGGTTTTGCCGGTGCCGGCGCGCCCAACCAGGGTTACCAGCTGAATTTCATTGCACAGCAGCAGTTCGATAGCGAACTTCTGTTGCAGATTCATCGGTTCAACGCCCCAGGGGCGCGAATTCAAATGGTAAAGCGGCAGCAGTTTTCTCTGAATGCCATCATATTTTGCCAGAGCTGTTTTATTTTCGTTTTCGGCAGCCTTGAGAAGAATGAATTCGTTTTTGAACAGATCGTTTTCTTCATAAACCAGCCCTTCGTCACGCAGGAAGGCTTCGATACGGTTGACCGGCATCACCAGTTCACGCCATCCGAGATAGAGTTCATCGATATCGACTTTGTTGGTTTCAAAATCTTCGGCGGTGATGCCCAGCGCATCAGCTTTGATGCGGCAGTTGATATCTTTGCTGATCAGAATCGGGTTGCGCCCGGCTTTTTTCAGAGTCATGGCACAGGCGAGAATGCGGTTGTCTACTTTATGGCTGTCGAGACCGAAACCAAATGGAATTTCGGTTTCAGAATCGATCATGATCTGCAATGTGCCGCCGGTCTGTAAGGGTACACCGGTGGAAAGATTACCCTTGGCGCGTAGATTGTCGAGTTCGCGTGAAGCCTGGCGGGCTTCGCGGCCGCGTTCATCGTTGATTCCCTTGAAGCGGTCAAGTTCTTCGATAACACCGAGTGGAATTACTACATCATGTTCCTTGAAAGAAAAGAGTGCCTGGTGGCTATGGAGAATGACGTTGGTATCCACTACGAAGGTTTTTTTCATTAAGCGGCTTCCTGTTTTGGATAATTGAGCTGTACTACCGATTAAACTTATCACAGGCAGAAAGAATGTGTCAAACTTAACGGTCGAAGGCAACAATTCGAGGTGGGTAATAAAATCCTGCATTAATAGATGATTCAATCCTGTGAACTCTTCGTTTTGTCATTTTCGCTGCAGGCTGAAAAAAAAGCGGCTGCGGATTAATGATTCTGCAGAATCGTCCGATAGGTGAAAATGGGAAAGTGTAACAACCCGATTCTATGAAACGATTACGGTTTCTGAAAACTGAAAGGAACAGAAGTTCCATGAATAAACGGCATACATACCTTCTGACTGGTTTTCTGCTTCTTGCCATGGCCTCTACCGCCTTTGGCCAATATTCTGATTACCAGACTCCCGAAGGGTATTCAATGGCGCCGCCGGAAAATGATTTCTATTATGAAGCACAGCCATCGGTCAATGCCGACAGCAGCTGGGTTGAAGAAGATTCTGCTTCGACCGGTTACCAGACTTATACTGTTAAAAAGGGTGATACCCTTGGTTCAATTTCGAAGAAATTCTTTGGTACCACCACCAAATGGAAGGAAATCGCTAAAGCCAACGGTATCAGTAATGCTGCCAAGATAAAAGTTGGGCAGACTCTTGAGATTCCGGCAACCAACTATGAAAAGGGCCAGGGAGTCACATATCGTCAGCGCACCCGCTATATTGCTTCGCCGGCGACTGTCGAACCTTCCACCGCCCCCAATCCAGGCCAGGGAACCGACCTGCCGCTTCCTCCAGTCACTCAGGGCAACGATGCCGTGTTGTATTCTGAGTCAGGTTTGCCACAGATAATTCTGCCCGGTGAACAGAAGGTTCGCAGATCGAGCAGTGATAACCATGTTTCTTTCACGGGTTTAACAGGTCTCGTCAACACTTTTGCCGCTTATCCTCTCGGTGAGAACATGTTTTCAACCGCCTTTGGCATGGTCTGGAACAAAATCACCCGCCGCGATGGCGAACGGTTGAAAAGTGGCGAAGACGCTGATTTCTGGGAATTTCCGATGCTTATGACCTATGCCGGCGAAAACTTTGAAGTAGCCTTCAAGCTGCCTTTCGAATCATACGATGTTTTCGCCCCGATCACCTATAACTTCAGAGATGGCTCGGATTCGGGGATGGGCGATGCGTCACTGCGCCTCAAGTTCAGCTCGCAGAACGACGAAATGGCGTCATGTCTTGGCCTCGGGGCCATTTTCCCAACCAGCGATATCGATATCGGCAACACCGAAGCTAACAATGCCTGGGAAATCTTTGCCGGCCTTTCCAGCAAACGCAAAGAAGGTGGCAATATTCACCTGAACGGCGGCTACCAGGCCGGTGATGGCAATACTGACCACGAAGGCGTCTTTGTTAATGCAGGGTTTGATTACAGTGCCAATGAGTCATTCACCTTCATGGGTGAAGTCAACTTTTATAACCGGGTTAACAACGGTAGAAGTACCGATCTGACCCTCGGCATGCGCTATCATGTCAAACAGGGCATGTCGCTGACGCTGGCCGCGCCGATCGCACTCAGCAACGACATGTTTTTTGGTTACGATTATCGCCTGCAGGGTATGCTGCAATACCATTACTGACAGTTTCGACCTTCACGAAGCCGGCGATCTCCGCATCTGGGGGTCGCCGGTTTTTCTTTTCGCCTTTAAGAGACAGTTGGAAGCATTTCTATAACGGCAGGTCGGGAGTGAATGGCCGAGGGGGTGGCCATGCCGGGGCTGTTCTGTCTGAGTGGGTCAGAAGCGCGCTGAGAAATGAAACGACAATCTCTGCCGCTTCAGGGCACTCACTGGCTCTTGGGCCAGCGATATTGAGTATTCTTGGCTTAACAAGGTGCAGCCAGGCCAGAATTTTTTCCGGCTTCATTACCTTTTTGACTGACTCAGGCAGGTTTGTTGCATCTGTTTGTTCTTCCTGTGGATTCTGCCCGTTCCGGGTTATAAATCCTGCAGCGATATCGACAACCATGAACGGGCGGCGCAAAGCATGGCAGCATTCGGCAGTCAATGCGGTGCCACGCGATTGAACCGGCGCGGTAAAAATCAGAGTGGCATCTGCATCTTTGACATTCAGCCTGGTTCGTTGCTGATAAGTAGCTGATGATGCTTCTTTAAGCTGATATCGATCAGGAATTCGGCCGTCCTCAGCGCGGCGACCAGCCGGACACCAGCCGGCGCAGGGAATTCCGGCGGTCATGGCGAAATCGAGGGCGGCACGATCGACGCCGGTCTGCCCGCCTGAAATCAGCATTGGTAATTCATACCTGAGCATAAGCGATTATAAATCATCGGCAAGGGACTGAGAAGTGTTGGTGCCGAAGAGCATCAGATGCTGGTAGACGTGCAGATCTGCCGGTAGTTCGCCATTGGTGAGCGGTGCCAGGCATTCGCGTTCGAAGAGAGCATCGAACATATAGAGTCGTTCAGGGTAGAATCTCGTCATGCGCAGCCATAACGACCGCCTGGTTTCGTAGCAGGAACTTTCGAACAGACTGCATAAGAGTTCTGAATGCCCTCCAGCTACCAGATTGTCGAGAGTGTCGATAGCATGTGCCAGGGCAAAGCGATCCTGCATGCCGGCAAACGTCAGCACCCACAGATCGCGCGGACAGAGACTTCTGCTCTGGTTCAGCGTGCGCCTGCTGCTGTCGAGACAGACACTGTTGCTGCATATGAAAACCTGGCGCATGTCGAGAGGAATTTTTTTGAACAGACTGCCACGGAAACTCGTCGAATCGATGTTCAGAGCACAGGTTGAACAGTTCATCCTTTTCCTCCTCAGTTCGAAATACTGAAGGCGTTGCGATGAAGCCCGCCACTGTATGGATTGCAGATTATTGCATGCAGATATTTTTCACGGCGATTGCCGATTCCGGTGAAACTGTCGAGGGGTCTGAGACCGGCTGCCGCGAAAATCGGGTTGAGAAGCCAAAGACTGCGTGGTTCGAAAACTTCGAGCCAGTGCCAGAGTTTCTGTCGCAGAGACTCACCGGCTGCCTGAAATATTGCAAGAACCAGGGCTCTGTCGCGGCCAAGCAAGGCTGATTTCAAGGAAGGTAATGCCAGCTTTTCCGCCAGTTCGTCGCCATGGTACAGGCGACTGACGACATAAAGATCCATGAAACAGCGACTGCCGATACTGGCGGCACAAAAGCCAGTTTTACATTGGTCTGCCCCGGGTGAGCATACAGGTCGCAGACATTTTTCGATGTTGCTGCCGATTACCGGATTGAATGGGCATTCATTACAACACATCATAAAATTTCTCCTTTTTTCGTGGTTCTATCTGTAAATCAGTTGAAAAGGAAAAATGGGAAAAAATAGTTTTATAAATTTTTAAGTCAGGCTGAAACCCCTGCTATAAAAGGGTAGAAGTGGGAGGTTTTATCTGGTATTCTTGAAGCCATATGACGATCAACCAAATCGAAGAGGGTCTTGCGGAATTTATCGCTTTTCCTGGGCCTGAGGCGGCTTACCGGCTGATAATGAACTGCCAGGGCTATCTGCGCAACATCGCGGCCGGCTGGCGTGAGCCTTGTCTGGCCTGGCCGGAAAAAATACGTGAGCTTGCCAGCGAAATGCTGCTGATCCTGCTTGAGGATTTCAAACCAGAACGGGTTGTTCACCCCAGGTCGGTACTGGCATTCGTTCATCAGCGCCTCAAAAAGTTGACCAGACCCTCACGGCACCGTGAAACGCCGCTGGGTTTAGCCGATTCACTTCCGGAAACCGGTCGAACTGAATTTACCCCGGGCCGCCTGGAGTTCGCCGCAGAGATTTTTTCAACGGTCAGAGGCTTTTTGCTTGATTATTATGATGAACAGGCATGCCAACTGGCATTTTTGTTCATACATGTTTTTCCGGAAGTCCCCTGGGCCAGTCGACTGCTTGCTCAGAGCGAAGGCCTCGAAATCAATCGTCGCATGGAAGCTGACAGAAAGCGAATGGCGCTGTTCAATCAGAATCTGCGGGCCAGATTCAGAAACCTCAAATTTGGCGAGTGGCGAGAGGTGGCTGGCTGGAACAGCGGCGAACGCAGTCATCTGGCCTGGCGGATCATCAGCATTTCACCGGGTGATATCAGCGCAGCGGTTGAAAACGATCTTAATCGGCTGGATGCCTGGCGCGAAAGCATCGATCGGCGGCAACCGCAGTCAGTATCTGATCTTGATGCTGCCATGCGGGTCTTCAATGATCTGCGAAAATCCAGAGCCGGCGAGCATTACCCGGTGGCCGCCGAAGACGCGGTTCCATGGGGTGAGCCAGACGACCTTCTCCTGCAACTTCTGGGTGGGGTCCCTCAACTGTATCTGGCCAAAGATTCAGTCTCAGAATGGGAACCGCAGGCTGGGCTGCAGATAAAGAAAGATGAGCCTGCGGACCCTGAATTCATTAAGCTGGCTGAAGAACTCAGCCGATGGTTTGCCTTCATTTATGATGAAAAGGCCGCAAATGGCCGGAAAAGTGTCGGCAGTTGACCTGATTTGCCGACCAGGAGAAAACAATGAATCTTGCAACCGGTTGTATCGTAGAATTTTCAGCCAAAGGAACCCAGCCGGAAACCGGTGTTATTTTAAATTCTGCCGGTGGCAGCGTCAGGCTTTATCTGCTGAACGGCAAAGAAACTACCGTTCCCGAGAAAAAGATACTCCATTCGACATCGCGAGCGGTGACCAGTGTAGCAGACCGCGAAACCTGCCGTCAGAATCTCATCAAAATCGACCGCCGTCGCAGTGAAATTGCCAGAAGCATCGACCTGGCTGAACTGCATGCGCTTCTTGTTGAGGAACAACGTCAGTTCAGCTTTGTAGAGCTGGTAGGTTTTCTTTTCGCTCCTGAAGACGATGATTCTGCTGCGGCTCTTCTCAGGCGCCTGCATGAAGACCGTTTTTATTTCAGAAACCGTAATGAGACATGGCAGCCGGTTACCCCACATGAACTGCAGCAGGCTATTGAGCAGCATGAAAAAAGAGAACAGGCCGAGCGCGAAGAAGCAATTCTCGTTGAAGCTCTTTCGCGGCTTGGGTCGGTAAAGGGCATGCCAGATGTTTTGAAAGAGCATGCTGCCGATCTCAAAAACCTTGTTGCCTGCGGTGAAGAAGCAAAAATCTCGCGTCGCTTAAATGCAGCCCTAGACAAGGCCGGATTGAACAACCCGCGCAAATTGTTTCAGATGCTTGTCTCGTCAGAAATCCTCGATCCTGATGAAAACCTTGCGATCATCAAATACAGATTACCGGTAGAATTTGCCGAAGAGCATGAAGCTGAAGCTATTCAGCTGGCATCGGTAGACATTCAGGCTCTCAAACGCCTTGATTTGACCGGGTTGCAGACCTGGGCCATAGATACCCCAGGCTCCAAAGACCGGGATGACGCATTTTCATTCGTGCAGAATCCTGATGGCAGCTGCATTTTGTGGGTTCATGTCGCTGACCCGGCTGAATTGATTCTTCCGGGTTCCGCCCTTGACCGTGAGGCCGCCCGGCGTGGTAGTTCAGTTTACATGCCGGATCAGCGGATACATATGCTGCCGCCGAGTATTTCAGAGCATTTTCTCAGCCTGGCCGAAGGCTCAGAACGCCTGTCTTTGACTTTTATGCTCGAATTTTCGCCAGAATGCGAAATCACGGGCCTCAAAATCAGCGAATCTCTGATCAGAATCGAACGGGCTCTCGATTATGATTTTGCAGATACCCTTCTCCCTTCTTGCCCATGGCTTGCTCAGGCTCTTGCTTTTGCAGAGCGGCTGAAGAAAAAGCGCGAAGCGGGCGGGGCGATGATGTTTCCACGTCAGCCTGAAATGAGCATCAAAGTAGTCGATGGCGAAATTGTTATCGAGCGTCGCAGCCGTGACGATCTTACCCAGGGTATGATAGCTGAATTCATGATCTGGACGAATCATGCTGCAGCTGAATGGTGTCGTAAGCACGGAGTTCCATGTCTTTATCGGGTTCAGGAGGGAGAACCTTCTGCCTGCCCGGTCAGCAGCGATTTTGACCCTCAGGCATTTTTTGCCATTCTGAAAACGATGCGAAAGACAGTGGTCAGCAGTAACCCGGGCCGGCACAATTCTCTTGGTTTGCCATCCTATACTCAGGTGACATCACCGCTGCGGCGCTATTCAGATCTGCTGTTGCACAGACAGATCAAGGCAGCGATCGGTGGAAGGCCGCCTGTATACGATCAGAACGAACTCAATCAGGTGGTGATGATCTCAGATACGGCAGTCAGCAGGGCTGATGAAATCATGCGCGACCGTGAACGCTACTTTCTGCTCAAGTATCTCAAGCAGTTGCAGAAATCTGGCGAAGTGGTGTTTGATGGCATCGTCGTCGATGCGGGCATGACCGAAGTGACCTTTTATGCCGATTTTCTTTGCTCGTTCAGACATTGTCGGCGACCCGCATTCGACGTTGCCCCTGGCCAGAGCGTCAAGGTTAAGGTTGCCCAGATAGACCTCTTCGATGGCGTCATCAGGTTCGAGCTCCGCCAGGTATGATTCTTTCCGCATTGCAGAGCGGGGCCACGCCCAGGTTGGGCGGTCGAAAGATTATTTGAGAGAGGTCGACTGCGGCAGCTTGAGAAGGTCTTCCTGAACTTTGCGCTTGATATCATCCGGAAGCCGTGATTCGTATTCCGAGATAATTTCTATGCCATCCTGATGCAGTTTTTCAGCTTCGGCGAACATAGCCCGGATCTTGCCGGTAGCAGCTGTAAGTTCGTTGGAAAGACTTTCTTCAATGGTTTTCCACTTGGCGTTGAGAGCCTGGTTCAGTTTCTGATTGTGATCTAGAAGTTTGATCACCAGATGCTGGGCGCTGCCCTGAGCGGCACCTTCATACTTGGCAAACTTGATTTCAAGTTCCTTTTTCCAGGCCTGCAGCTCGTCAAGCTGGTTGACCAGTTCCTGAATTTCTTTGTCCTTGTCGTCGAGTTTGCGCAGGTAATGCTCTTCCAGTCGCTTGGTCTGTTTGAAACCGTCTTCAGCAAGCGCGACCCTGACGGCCTCGTGCTCGTGCTTCGTCGAACTGATCAGTTGCTCATATTTTTCTTTGATCAGGGTAATTTCACGATTTTTGAAATAGATGACCACCTTGGCGCCAATGGCGAACAGGGCTGTCATGATGAGAACGAGACCGATTACCTGCAGTGGATCCATGATTGTCGCTCCGGGCTTTGAATAAATGCTGTCAAGTGAACTGAATGTCGCCGCTTACTGATTCGGCCTTGAATTCGGCACCGTTGCTGCCTGATCTTAGTGTTGTGCCCTGATTGTTGATCGGAGTCACATCGCCCTTCCAGTCGAGAACGATATCGCCGCTGCGGGTGGTAGCTTCGACCACTTTCCAGGGGCCGCTCATCTTTTCGACGATAATGTCACCCGAGGTCGTGATCAGCCTTACATTGGTGCTATCTGAGATGCTTCCCTCGGTAAGCATTATATCGCCTGATACCGAGTTGATTTTGAGCTCTTCAATGCGTGAATCACGCACCAGGAAGTCACCGGAGGTCGATTTGATCTCCATGGCGATTTCGCCGCCTTCGATCTGCACGGCGCCGCTGACGGTTTCAATCTGTGACTGCTTGAGATTTGCTCCCTGAATGCGCACATTGCCGCTGACGGTTTTGAGTTCTCCAATCCGGTAGTTTCCTCTGACTCTGACACCACCTGAAACAGTTTTACAGCTTACCTGCATGTCGGCAGGCAGAGTGATTTCCATGTCGATAACTGCTTTTACCGGCAGGTTGCGGTCGAATCCGACCGACAGTGTCTGATAATCAACTCTGATGCCATATCTGGAAAACCATTGCGCCGGCTGATATTCGCCAAGCGTGGCTTTGCTGACCTGGCCGTTCACGTGCATCTTGAATTCGCTGCCCTCATGAATGCGTATTTCGCCAAAAACATTCTCGATAATGAATTTATCGCAGCGTTCGATGCCATCCGGAGGTGCCACGACAAAATCGACCGGGATACCATCTGCCGGCTCCCCTTTTACATTGCCAAGCTCGTTGGCCATGCTGCCGACGACTTCCTGCATCCAGTTGCCGAATTCCTTCATCTTGTCTTTGAATTCACGCTTTCTGGGTTCGGCTTTTTTGATGGCCTGCTGCACTGTCTGTTGAACTGTCTGGGCCAGATTTCGCAGATCGAACCCAAGCTTGGTCGCATTCAGGAAGGGGTTGAACGGGTCGTCATCACGATTACGCCCGGTTTAATTGTCTGAACGACTCTGTTGTCGT
>CAZPCO010000022.1:0-18861 GCA_964585025.1 uncultured bacterium
TGTTTCTGCTTGTTTTCAAGGGTTATTCCTATATCACTCAGGCGCATTTAAAGCTGGCAACGGTGCCGGCCGGTGCAACCATCAGTCTGAATAAAGAGCTGATCGGCAGCAGCCCTGTCGATATTTCCATGCCGCCAATGGGTTATCTGATAAGTTTTTCATACCCTGGTTATGCAACCGCAACTATTTACTTCGATGTCGCTGCACGTCAGCAGCTGGTTATCAACCAGAAACTCCTCGCCATCGATGTTCCTGGTCTGGCAGAATTTCAAGCCGATATTGAAGAACTGGCAGGAAAAATCCGCCATCTCCCTTCCGAACCCCCAAAAACGAAAAAAGATCAGGTTGCTTACGAGCAGTTGAAAACTGCTATCGATACCGCCTGGGAAAGCCTGTTCACCAGGCTGGCTGAAAATTCTGATTATCTTGAATACCACCAGACTTTTATCGATCTTTGCTTCAAAAGCGCCGACCTGGCAAAGGCGGAAGCTTTTTATGCCCGCCTCATGCAGAGCAATCCAACGGCAACTGTGTTTACCTACGCCGGTCTGCTGAAAAGGAAAAAGAAGGACGCCAAGGAAGCCCTGAAACTTTTCATGGATGCATGGACGAAAGACCCGAATAATCGTCTGCTGCTGAACAGTCTTGGTGATTTCTTTGTCGAGGATCAAAAACCGGATAAAGCCCGGCAATATTATGAAATGTCACTGTTTCTCTATGCCGACCAGGAAGAAATCAGGAAAAAGCTCGCTGAATTGAAGAATTGATCGGGAGGAAATGTGCGTTATTCTGCATTTGGTAAAACGCATGTCGGAAAGGTTCGTGAACACAACGAAGACGCCTTTTACGTTTCCGAGAATAAAGGCTTCTTCATTGTTTCTGATGGTATGGGAGGCCTTTCTTCCGGTGAGGTCGCCTCACAGATTACCAGAGATACAATCAGCGAGATTCTGAACAAAGAAAGCAATCCGGGAGTGCCCCTCGAAAAAGTTCTGCGCGAGGCATTCACTCAGGCTAACCGCAACGTTCGCAAAATGCTGGAACAGAAGCCGACTTCGAAAGGCATGGGTTGTACCTGCGTCGTTCTGGCGTTCGATGAAAATGATTTTTATATCGCCTATGTCGGTGATAGCCGAATTTATCTATATCGTAACAAGGTTCTCAAGCAGATTTCCCGCGATCATTCATATGTCGAGGAGCTTTTTCTTCGCGGTCTGATCACTGCCGAAGAAAAGAAGGATCACCCTTACAAAAGCTCGATAACCCGCTATGTCGGTCTGGCCGATACCATTGAAGTCGATATCACTTCCGGCCCGGTAGCTAACAACGATGTGTTTGTGCTTTGCTCTGATGGCTTGTCAGGCGAGGTTGCCGATGAATCGATTGCTGAAACTCTGCGTGTCGAAGAAGAACCTGCTGCTGCAGTTGAAAAGCTGATTGCAAAAGCATTAGACAACGGCGGTGGCGATAATGTTTCGATCATCGCCGTTAAAGTTGAAAAGAAAAAACCAGGGTTCTTCAAAAAGCTGTTCAGCTGGTAGGGCTAAATCCCGAACACTTCTTTCAGCAGCGAAAACATGTTCCAGGTTCCCTTTTCGATTTCTTCACCCGTCAAGCTGGCACACAGTTTTCTGATGGCCATGAGAATCGCGGTTCCATCACTGCTTTTTGACATTACCAGCGGAATCCCCTGGTTTACCGATGGAATGACGATATTACCCTCGCTCGGAATAAAATGGCTGATTGCATAACGCAGCGATTTTTCGACTTTGGCCGGCTCGAGCCCCATAGATTTGAAGGCGCGATTGAGCACCACCTTGATCTTGTCGCGCGGAATCTTCGACCTGATCAAAAGATCGAGCAGAAGCTTGGTGTTTTTTATGAACGTCAGTTCCATGGTCATGATCAGCATGATCAGGCTGCTGGCGTCGAAGATGCGCATTTCGAGGTCGGTCAGTTGATTGTGAGTATCGATAATTATGAAATCATAATGCGGTTTGAGCGTTTCGATAACTCTCTCGACAAAATCCGGAGATATTGCTTCGGCAAGTTCGGGCAAGGGTGGGGGAAGCAGAACTTTTAGCCCTGAAGAATGCTGGGTGAGCTGCTTTTCGATATGAGAAATTTTCAGCGGTGCCTTTTCTTCAAGAAGCTTGTGGATGTGCTTTTCGGCGGTAAGACCAAGAAGTATGGCCTGGTCGCCAAAAGCCAGGTTGAGATCCAGCAGCACGACTTTCTTTTTCCAGAAACGCGCCAGCATAGTTGCGACATTAGATGAAATGACCGATTTGCCGGCCCCGCCCTTGACGTTGAAGAAGGTTACGACCCTTGCTTCCTGGGTTCTTGCTTCGCCTTCTTCAAGCAGTTGTGAAGCGCGCCTGGAATACAGATCGCGGGTTTCTTTGGCAAACCCGGGGTAGAGACCGATAAGGCGAAGAACCGCATCCTTCGGGATGAACATGAGCTGGAATTCCTGGTAACCGATCAGCGTGGTCAGCGCCGGAGTTCCGTTGAGAATTTCTACTTCTCCGTAAATGTCACCCGGGTCGAGGTTGAAAAGGGTGATTTTCTTCTCGCCATATGATTTGACAACCGCCAGTTGCCCTTCAACGACGATGATCAGTTCATTCATCGCTTCCTTTTCATTAACGACGCGTGTCCCTGAGGTGTATTTCTGAAAGCGGCAGACGCGTTTTAGTTTTTCGTGCTCTCTTGTCGGCAGGGTGCTGAGAAAGGAAAAGTTCTTAAAATCTATCATGTGCTGGTTCCCCGAAGATTTCTGCTAGGTTGTCTTAAACCAGAGAAAATAATAGCAGAAAACACTCATTTTGCAAGAATTGTAAACTTTTTGACTGTTTTGAGGTAAAATATGAATACCACCACAGGGGGATGAATATGCAACCGTTGAAACATATTTTCATTGCCGGTCTGGCTCTGAGCCTGACTGCGGGCATGCCGGCCGGAGCCTCGACGCCATTTTCCGAAAATTCCGTCAATCTGCAGACAACTTCGAACGCCGAAGCAAATGCTGCCGAAAAAGCCAAGGTCGAGCAGACAGCTGCGGTCTCAGGCACCGTTGCCCTTGCCGAAGTTCTCAATATGCGATCTTCGCCATGGGGCGATGTTATCGGTACTCTGACCAAAGGTCAGAAGGTCAGCATCATCGGTTCGAATGGTGACTGGTACAAGATCTCTGTCAATGGCAAAACTGCTTACATTCATTCCGCCTACGTGCTTAAAGAAGGCGAAAAATCAAAGCCTTTCCCCGGAAGCGGCTATGTCAATACTGCGGCTCTCAACGTTCGCCGTGTTCCGAGTGGTGATATTCTTGCCCAGTTGAAGCAGGGCGACAAGATCAACATTCTTGGAGTTGCCGGCGACTGGTACAAAATCAGCTGGAACGGCAATGAGGCCTTTGTGGCCAAGCGCTACATCGACTCAAAAAAACCTGAGGTCAAACCTGCTGACCCGAACAATTTCACCGGATATGTGACTGCCAGTGCCCTGAACGTTCGCACTTCTCCGTGGGGCAAAATTGTTACCACCATTCCGAATGGTATTGCGGTCAAGGTTGTCGGCAAAGAAGGCGACTGGTACAAAATAGATTACAACGGTCAGACCAGATATGTGCATGCCAGTTACATCTCTAAAACCCGTGATGGTTCTTCGAACAACAACAATAACACCAACTCAGGTGTTTCTACCGGCTCAACCCAGCAGCGTGTTGCGGCAGAAGCCCGCAAGCTCGTAGGCAGCACGGCATTTAGAACCGCCGATGTCTCTGGTGGCCGCCTTGCCTGTGCTAAGGTTGTGACTACGGCTTTGAAAAATGCCGGGGTTCTCAGTCAGGTACATTTGAACTGTCGCTCGGCCGTTTCAGATTTGAAATCGAAAGGCTGGAAGGAAGTGTCGGTTCCGCCGTGGGCTGAAGGCGACGTCATCCTCTGGAAGACTTATGACTACACAGGTGACGGTATCAAAGACCCAGACACTCATATCGGTATCATCGTTAAAGAAGGCAACAGTTACAAGGCAATGAATAACTCTTCATCGCTCCGCACTCCCAGAATCACCGATCCATATGCTATCGGCCCGATTACCAGAGTTCTCAGAAAGGCTTGAATAGAATGAAACGCAGAACTGTAGTTGCGTTGCTCGCGTTGTTCGTCATGGGTCTGGCTGCTCAGGGCCAGGCCCAGTCATGGAAGATAGGCTACGGTAGCGACAAGGGCATGGTTGCTGTTTATAATAGCAAAACTGACCCGAAGTTTGCTGAAGACGCTCCTTATGGGCCAATGGCGTTCAGAGTTTTTGCGGAAAACCTCTGGTTGCTCGATTCAATAGGTGGTCGTATCTATGGTTTTGACCAGCAGAATTCTCTGAAGACCCAAATTTCCGTGCCAGGCCTTGAAGGGTTCAAACTTCTGGAAGATTTTGCCCTGATCACCGGGGCATCCGGGCAGCCAGAAACAGCATGGGTTGCAGATGCGGCCGGTTGTTTCGTGCGCAAGCTGTCTCTCGCTGATGGCAAGGAATTATTGCGCATCGGCGGCCGTGGCACCGAGCCAGGCAAGTTTCTGCAGATAAACCAGCTCGAGGTCGATGCCGGTGGTCGTCTCTATGTCGGCGACTACGGCCGCTCCGTGATCTCGGTGTTCACTGCTTATGGTGAGATGATAAGAGAAATCCCCTGGCAGCGCAGCGGTTTTGCTCTCGATAAAAAGGGCCGACTGCATCTTCTCACCTGGCGTGAAAACGCCGGATATTTTCATTGCATTTATTCGTCGCGTGGGCAGCTTCAGAAGAGCGTTCATGTCGGTCTTGCCGATCGCGAAAATCCCAGAGTCTGGAGCGCTGATGCTGACGACAGTTTCATCGTTTCTTTCGTTCCCGCCGGCGGATTCAAGGGCTCTCTGCAGCTTGTAGAGATCGACGGCATCTCGAAGGTAACCAGAAAACTCGACTTCACTCCCCCGGGGTCGATGAACCGGTTTGTCGCCAGTGCCAACCACAAGATCTTTGTTGCAGAAGCTGACTTCTTTACTGCCCCCGATGGCGAATTTGCTGTGAAAACAGTCGATTGGGATGTGAAAAAATGATGAGAAAATTCAGTCTGTGGTTCGTTTGTGCATTTCTGGTTTTTTCTGCTGCCAGCCTGTTCGCTCAGAGCAATGTTACCCGTGAGCCTCTTTTTCGTATTGCTGACGATCTTGTTCCCGGAGTGATAGGAATGCGCAGTGGCGAAGGCAAGGTTTTCGTCGCCAACAGCTCCGGTCGTTTCGTTCGTTTCGATCTTGAAACCGGGGAAGCTTTTTCCGGAAAGACCGGTTCAGAAAAGATTTTGGACTTCGACATCGTTCTTGGGCAGATGGTTTTTCTGACCGAAGAAGGCACTCTTGGCGGTCACCTGATTCCAACCTGGCCTGCCACCTCCTGGAACGCCTGCCGCATCGAAGCTTGTGACGAAGGTTTGCTTCTTACCGGTGGTGACAAGGCCTATTTTCTTTCGAAAACTGCTTCTCAGGCAGTAGAAATCGACGGGATAAGTTTTGCTCTGCCGGTTCCAAATGGCTTTTTCTGGACAATGCAGCGTAAGGCCGGCGGAGTCTGGGGTGCCGATCTCTATGATTGCCTTGGCAACATGATGAGCGAAGTTTACAAGTTTTCACCAGATTTTATTCCCGCGGGCATAGAACTCGGCCCGGTGGGTGAAGAAGGTGAGCTTCTGGTTTCGGCTCTTGAAGAGAATGGCCGCAAACTTGCTTTTATCGGCAACAATGGCCGTATGTTCTGGAAGATAGACGCCCCTGAACAGGTCAGTCCCCGCGATTTGGCTTTCGATAACAAGGGCAATCTGCTCGTGCTCGAGAAAAATGGCGGCGAACTCTGGGTTAACCGCTGGAAAATGGTGCAGCCGGAGGGCTGATCAAGCCTGGGCGCGAGGGTAGAGAAAGAATTTCTGCCTCTCAGCGGCAAACGTATCAGTGCCGACGCAGGCTGCGGCAAGAATTTCCGAGGGCTTCTCACCTTTGAGAAGCCCTTTTCTTATAACGCTTGTTCCGGCCAGGTAGTCGATAAACGGTTCAGAAAGATTCGGTCGCCCGGCAAAGGTTACTTTCCCGGGATGTGTCTGCAGAAGAGACGACAGGGCCGCTACTCCAATGTATACAGCGTTGTCGATATTTCTGGTGAGACTGCGAAGGTGGATGCCAGAGCATTTTTCGCCGGCGCATTTACCGAATTCAGGAATGAACTGTGCTGCCTCAACGACGATATTATCTGGCAAAAGTGGCTTGAGCGCTTCTGCCCAACTGTTGCCGTCCACCCATGGCGCTCCGAGATTGCGGAACGGTGAATCGGTGCCACGGCCTTCAGAGAGTTCAGTGCCTTCGAAAAGGCAGGTGCCCGGGTAAAATGCGGCGGTTACAGTGTCAGGCATACTGGGCGAAGGTTTGAACCAGGGAAACCCGAGGTCGGAAAAATCGGCAGGACAGCGGTAATTCTGGCAGCGGTAAACTGTCACCTCGGTAGAGATTTTGGCTTTTGCCTGCCACCACAGAGCCAGTTCGCCCGGGGTCAGCCCATATCGCAGTGCTATGGGCAGATGCCCAACGAAAGAAGTGAGTGTCGGGTCAAGCATTGGCCCTTCGACGGTTACGCCGCCGAGAACGTCGGGACGGTCAAGAACCGCAACCTTGACTCCAGCTTCATCAGCTGCTTCCATGATGTTTCTCAGGGTCGAAATGTAGGTGTAGAATCTGACGCCGACATCCTGAATGTCGTAAATCAGCAGGTCGATATCCTTGAGAAGCTCTGGCGATGGCTTTTTCATTGGCCCATACAGACTGACGATTTCGACCGGAAGCTCGACATGTTTTGAGTCGGCGACGTGTTCTCCGTCTGGAGCATCAGAATTGAAGCCGTGTTCGGGTGTGAAAATCTTCTTGAGTTCAAAGCGGCTGTCTTCTGCAAGTCTTCTTACCAGATGGATACCACGATGGTCCCGGCCGGTAAAATTGGTTACCGGGGCAACGCGCAGGCGGGAATGTCGTGCAGCAAAAAATGTTTCAAGGCCAGGGGCAAATTTCATCAGTGGTGCAATTCCTTCAAAGCATCTGAGATGAGATACAGGGAACCGGTGACGAGAACGCAACCGCCATCAGCGCGGCAGAATTCAAGCGCGGCAGAGAAGGTGTCGAACCATTGCCAGCGTGCGGACAGAGGTGAAGCGTCGAAGTCGTTGCGGGACATGGTTCTGCTGCAGGCTGGGGGCACGAAGCACAGACGGCAGCCAAAAGTGCTCAGTTTTTCAGCCATTTCGACAAAAGGCTTATCCTTCAAGGCGCCGAAAATTATGTTGAGAGGCGCTGGTGGTGGAATATCACGGAGATAATTGACCTGGGTTTCCAGGCCTTCAGCGTTGTGAGCACCATCCATTAGAATCGGAGGATTACCGGGTATCCATTGCAGGCGCCCGGGCCATTTGACTGCGGCGACCCCTTTGGCAACGGCATCATCAGAAATGACAAAGCCATGTTTGCGCAACTGGCCGATTAACTCGAGAGCGATGGCAAGGTTTTCCAGCTGGTGCTCTCCTGGCAGGCTCATGAAGACCGCTTCAGGGTGCCCGGGTAATTTTACCAGGTGCCCATCTGGTCTGCTTTCTACAGTCTGAAAGCAGTTTTCAGGTTTTGCGATTATCAAAGAGCTGTTCTTAGCTTTGCAGGCGACAGAGAACTCAGACAGGATTTCAGCTGATTTTTCTCCGGTGATCAGGGGTCGGTTTTTACGGATAATTCCGAGCTTTTCGCGAGCTATGGCGAGTTTGCCCTGCCCGAGGAATTCCTGGTGGTCGGTTCCAATGTTGGTTATTATCGATACTTCCGGGCTGCAGGCATTTGTTGAGTCGAAGCGCCCGCCAAGGCCGACTTCGATAATTGCCAGATCGATTTCACATTCATTGAATCCCCAGAAAGCCAGGGCGGTGACGGTTTCAAAAAAGCTTGCCGGGCCGATCGAAGGCTCCTTTTCCATTATGGAAGCGACTTCCTGGATGGCTTCAGTGCCTTGAATCCATAGTTTGTCAGGCATCGGCCGACCCTGTATCTTGATGCGCTCGCGTATATCTACCAGGTGTGGTGAAGTGAAACTTCCGGAATTATAATCTTCACACTGCAGTAAAATTGCTTCAGTGATGGCAGTGACCGAACCCTTGCCATTGGTGCCGCCGATCAGAATGCAGGCATAGTTATGCTGAGGATTACCAAGTTCATCGAGAAGAAATTCGATGCGGTCCAGGCCATAGGGGCCGGTTCTAGCTCCACGTTCGAGAATCCATTTCGTGGCTTCATGAATTTTCATTTTGTGCAGATTCCATCGATTGCGGTGAATTGGGAGTTTTTTCCCGTCGCTAATATAGCAGAAGGCCGGGAACAAAAAAAGATAAAAAGTATTGTTTTCTTCACCTGCAGCCTTGAAAATGCCGATTGATTTATTGTACTCTGTCGCAACAGGATGGTGTTTTATGCTTTTTTTTAACGGGGAAGACCCTGAAGAAATTGAAGATCCCAACGAAGAAGACGAAGAAGAAGAGTCTGAAACGATAACTCAAAAGGTTATTGGATGGCTGTGGTTCTTTTTCAAACTGGGTTTTGTTTTGAGCATTATCGCGGTAATAGTTGTTACCGGCGCAGTTATTGGTATAGTTAAAGGCTTTTCTGAGAAAATACCGATTATTGCCGACAACTCATATCGACCGAACCTTACGACTCAGGTGTTCGACTCCAAGGGGCGCCTGCTTGCCAATCTGCACGCTGAAGAGAACCGCACCCGCATTCTTTCGAGCCAGGAAATCCCTGATAACATGAAGCATGCGGTCGTTGCAATCGAAGATGAACGCTTCTATGAACATTATGGCATCGACGTTGTTGGTATTGCCCGCGCTATGGCCAAGAACATCAAGGCTGGCCGGGTAGTTCAGGGCGCATCTACCCTGACTCAGCAACTGGTCAAAAACGCCTTTCTTACCAGCGAAAAGACCCTGAAGCGCAAAGCTATCGAAGCAATGATGGCCTTTCAGATCGAAAGGAAGTATTCTAAAGAAGAAATTCTGACTCTATATCTCAACGAAATCTATTTCGGGCATGGCGCTTATGGCCTTGCAGCCGCAGCCGAACTCTATTTTGCCAAAGACCCCAAGGATCTGACCATTGCAGAATGTGCCATGCTTGCAGGCATTCCGAAGAGTCCGGTCGCCTTTTCTCCCGTACGCAATCCCAAGAATAACGAGGGGCGTCGCTCTCTGGTTCTTGCCAAGATGGTTGAACTGGGCTTCATTTCACCCGCTCAATATGAAGAAGCTAAGGTCGAGAACATCAAACTGGCCGAAATGCGCACCCAGGAAATGAAAGCGCCATATTTCGTTACTTATGTGCGCGACCAGCTCCTGGAAAAATATGGTGCCAATCTCGTTTATAACGGTGGGCTGAAAGTGCATACCTCTCTAGACCTTGAAATGCAGGAATATGCTGATGCTGCAATGGCTTCGGCGCCCATATTCAAAGAATTTCCGATGAACAAATACCCGGGGCTTAACGGCTCGCTGGTGTGCCTTGATCCCAAGAATGGTCATATTAAAGCTCTTTATGGTGGTCGTAGTTTTGCACAGTCACAGTTTAACCGGGTGACCCAGGCTTATCGACAGCCCGGTTCTTCTTTCAAGCCCTTTGTATATGCCTGTGCTCTCGAAGAAGGTGCCTTGCCGGGTGATGCAGTTGTAGACGAATATATCTCCTACACCAACCCCTGGACTCGCAAAGTCTGGTCGCCAAAGAACTATGACCTCAAATATCATGGGGCAGTTACTCTGATGAAGGCTCTATGCAAGAGCTTCAACGTTCCTGCCGTCAAGCTTATCGATAAGCTGACTCCGGCTAAAGTAATCAGATTTGCCAAGAGACTCGGAATAACTGCTCCCATGGAACCGAACCTTTCTCTTGCGCTCGGTTCTGGCCAGTTTACTCCCCTGGAAATGGCTTCTGCATATGGGGTTTTTGCCAATTCCGGCATTTATTGCCGTCCTCTTTCGATTCTCAAGGTGATAGACCGTGATGGCAACATTCTTGAAGAAAATCTTCCCAAAGCCAAAGAAGTAATGAAGGCGGTAAATGCTGCGATGATCTGTGATATGCTCAGAACGGCAGTTGACCGCGGTACTGGTGCCCGCGCCAAAATCCCTGGGCGTGCGATTGCCGGCAAAACCGGCACGACCAATGATTATGTCGACGCCTGGTTTAACGGTATTACACCCGATCTTGTCACTATCGTTCAGTTTGGTTTCGATATGCCCAGAACTCTCGGAAAAGGCAAAGCCGGCGGGTCTGTTTGTGGCCCGGTCTGGAAGGCTTTCATGGATCCGGTTCTGAAAAATATGCCCAACAGTGATTTCCCTGTTCCTGATGGTGCCGTAAGGTGCCGGGTCTGTATGGGCACCGGCAAATTGGCTGCCAAAGGCTGCCCAGGCAATGAAGTCGTTTCTCAGGTTTTCCCGATTGAATCGCAGCCGCTGGTCGAATGTCGTCATGGCGGTGGCCTGGTCGTATCGGCTTCCAATGGCTTCGAGGCCGAAGATGACAATGCTGATGATGCGGCAGCAGGTTCGACCGAAACTGATGCTACTGCATTTATGCCAGACCCCGACTTTTTCAGAGGAAACTATCAAACCGGCGCTGCTCAGCCGGTTAAACCACCGGCCGTCAATGGCAACTGGATTTCCCAGGATAACCCTGATACGGCAGTGCTTCAGAGTTCTGGTGCCAGGCCTCCGGCAGTCGACGAAAGTCTCCTTGACGATTCTCTTGCCGATGCTCCTGCGGTTGAGGATGATCTTGCCGATGCGCCGGCCATAGAAGAAGAATCGCCCGCCCCGGTGCGCGAACCTGGCGTATTTACCTCGCCTGCATCCGGAGTCGAATTCAAAGAAGATTATAACTGACCTGAAACCAGAAAAGTGGCTGTTTCACAAAGCTTGTGAAACAGCCACTTTTACGTTTTTCCTATTCAACCATCAGGTTTAATCAGTTTGCCGAAGATTCGGGAGTATTTCTGCTGATGCGGATTTCGGCATTGGCAACAATAGTTCTGGCTGCATTGCACAGCTCTGTAAAACTGATTGGATCAGTAACGCCAAAATCTTCCTGGTTGCGGCCAAGTTCAAGTCCCAGATTTCGGAGAGCGGTTACAGGAACACACATGAAGTGAAATCTTGGAATATCGTTATAGCAGCTTTCCTGTGGAAAATCCCGGTAGTTGAACTCGAGAAAGTCCGATAAAAACTGAAAGAATACCATGGCACTGCTGCCCCGGGTAATTATTCCGGACTGCGAAAAATTGCGTAAATTGCTGGTGTATTCAGCGGCTGAATCTGCAGGGAGACGAAGTCGGTTAAGGCGTCTGGCCACCGGCTTGAGGTGCTGAATCAGGAGATTGACGACCTGGTTGAGATCATCGCTGGAGGCTTCTTTGCCGCCATTTTTGCATAGTTTCTGCAGATCTTTCTCAAATTGAACTGCGAAGTCAGCTTTGAAATCATAGGTGCGGGCTGCGAAATATTTGTGGCTGAATTGCTCTTCTTCATTATGGCTCTGCATACCCATGGAACCGAATGCAAAAAAGGTCAGCAGTCCACCAAATGCCAGGCCGGTCGCGAACTTTCTGATTCTGAACCTGTGCAGATAACTCAGGTTGTGATTAATCTGATTCTGCAGTTTGACGAGCACTGTC
The DNA here is from genome assembly GCA_964585025.1 of uncultured bacterium. Lineage (GTDB taxonomy): Bacteria > Muiribacteriota > Ozemobacteria > Ozemobacterales > Ozemobacteraceae > Rifleibacterium. The sequence goes on from CAZPCO010000022.1 coordinate 11,782, forward strand.
ATTCCCTGGCCACATCCGCCACAAAACCGGGCGCCGGGGATATTCAGGTGCCCGCAGCTGGAACATCTCGTTCGCAGCGAATAGCCGCAGACCTGGCAGGTTCCTGCAGCGTTCAGCTTGCCGGTTTCACATTTCGGGCAAAATGAAAACATAATTCGATGCCTCGCGATTCATGATTGCATTCAAATTATCGGCATGATGCCCGAAACAGCCCATAAAAAAAACGCCTTGCGGCGTTTTTCTTCATACTTTTCTGACCGGTGTTTTCTTCGGTGGTGGAGGATCATTGTCGATCTCTTCGTCGAAGTCAGGGAAAGGCCTTCTTGGAAGTGGTTTCGGCAGCGGCCTGTCTTCTTCCTCTTTGCGTCGGAAGGGCGCAGATGGTCTCTGCTCTTCGTCGTCCCTGCGTCTGTATCCACCGGGTGCAGGTCTGCCCTGGGGCCGGCCCATTCTTCCGGATGGCGGTCGCAGAGGGGGCAATATTGATATATAGATAATCGATGATTTATAAACGATTTCGACCTTGTCTTTAAATGAAAGCGAAACGGAAAACTGATCATAAGCCTTGAGTTTTCCGCGTAATACCGTTCCGGTTTCAAGGATGACTTCAACCTTGAGATGTCTTTTCCGCGCCTGCGATAAGAACTGATTCTGCACTTGCGATTTATACTGAGACATTCGAATCTCCTGTCAGGCTTTTATTCACAGTTATCTTACATCCTTCCGGGTGAAAAAACAACCGGCAATTTATAATCACATGCCCGATATTGCTTTGGTTTTGGTCTGCAGATACTGCAGCAGCGAGTCGATCTTTTTCGCTTCCTGAGCCGAGTCTTCAGCAAGTTTCTTCATTTCGGCCGCAACTACGGAAAAGGCGCGCCCGGCTTCACCGACGCGTGCAGCTTCGATCGAAGCGTTCAGCGAGAGAAGGTTACTTTTGCGCGCAATTTTGGTGATGACGCGAATTACGTCTTCCATCTGATTGGTTGAGGCTTCGAGTTCTTTAAGATGGATGTTGGTGGCGCGCAGGCGCTCTGTGGTCAGCTTGAGAATCTGAAAAGAAATCTCAGGCACTTCTGCAAGCAGGTTGCGGAAATCATCCTTGGTGATGATCAGGAAGCTGGTTTCCTGAATCGTTGCTACCGAAGCCGATCTGGGCTGTTCGTCGATGATCGCCATGTCGCCGATGACCATGCCTTTGCCAAGGGAAACCAGCACCGAATCGACACCTGAACTGTTACGCTTGAGAATGTTCACTTTGCCGCTTTTTATTATGTAAAGGGCATCACCCTTGTCGCCTTCTTTGAAAACAACATTCTTGGGCGGAATGGTCTGCTCGATGGTGATGGCAGACAGATCCAGAAGCGCTTTATCCGAAAGGCTCTTGAAAAGGGTTACCTGTCGGAGAAATTGAATTTTATCAAGGTCAGACATTCAAGTTTCCTGTTTCGAAGTCGTGCAATATCGTAGCATCGTTAAAAAACACTGTCAATCAGCATAATCAGTTTGCAGGGCAGTGGCGAAAAAATCACGGCCCGTCGCTATCACTGTATCAGGGTTGCGCTCGTTGCACAATGCATGCCGCAGTCTGGCAGAATGTGGGTGATTCTTCAGATAACCAAAAAGGTGTACTCTGAACAGAGGCACCGCTGAGGGGCCGTGTTCCATAAGCATGTCGATCAGATGATGACGGAAAATCGCGAATCGCAATTCGGCAGCGGCCAGCTGCGTTCTGCCAAGAAGTTCGGCAAAAAGCCAGGGCTTTCCAACACAACCGCGCCCGATCATGAAACCATCGCACCCGGTGCGTTGATGCAGTTCAATCAGGTGCTCTGCTGTCGAGATATCGCCATTGGCAAAAAATGGAATATTGCCACACAGATCCTTGATGCCTTCCAGATGCTGCCATTGAGCTGTTCCGGTATACCCCGCCTGTCTGGTGCGTGCATGCACTGTGACCGCCTGTGCGCCTGCATCGATAACTGCCCTGGTGAATTCCTTCACGTTAATGGTGCTTTCAGTCCAGCCAATGCGATATTTTGCCGTAACCGGCAATTTGACCGCTGCAGAAACCTTCTGCAGAATCGTTGCCGCCAGCTGTGGCGTTTTCATCAATGCCGAGCCGGCTCCGGTTTTTACGACCTTGGCAACCGGGCACCCCATATTGATGTCGATTATATCGCAGATCCCGAGTTCCTCGATCATGGCTGCCGCTCGGGCCATCACCTCTGGGTCTGAGCCGAACAGTTGCACGGCATAGGGGCGTGCCTGCGCCTGAAATCGCACCATGTCAATGGTTTGGCGGCTACGATAGGTGATAGCCCTGGCGCTGGCCAGTTCTGAAACCGTGAACCCTGCACCCATACGTGAACAGAGGAGCCTGAACGAACCATCGGTTACTCCGGCCATTGGAGCCAGAACGAGATTGTTGGGTAATGCGACGCTACCGATGTTGACAGGTTTGACGATCCCGGCAAGCCTGTTGCCGGAAACCGGTTTGCGGCTGTCGCCGTCGAAGGGCAGGGCAGGGTTTTTCAGCCAGGCCGGAACCCCTGGGTTCTGGTTGCTCATCAGGTTTTTTCAACAAGACTGTCGTTGTAAATAAATGAGCAGTTGCGGCCGCGATCTTTGCATTCGTAGAGAGCCATGTCTGCTTTTTTGATGAGAACGCTCTTGACGCTTGCGTGATCGGGGAAGGTTGCGACACCAAGCGAAATGGTAACTTTGAGAGCTTTTTCCTGACCAGGAAAATCGAATGCTTCTACGGTTTTGCGCAGGCGTTCAGCGACGAGATGCGCACCCTTGGCATCGGTTTCCGGCAGGATGATCGCGAATTCTTCGCCGCCGTAGCGTGCTGGAATGTCGACGGTTTCGCGAACCGTCTGCTTGGTGAGTTTGGCAACTTCGATGAGAACGACGTCACCTTGCTGATGCCCGTAAGTGTCGTTGAATTTTTTGAAATGGTCGATGTCGAACAGAATCAGTGAGCAGGCGGTATGATAACGTTTTGCTCTGACCATTTCTTCTTCGAGACGGGCCTGGAAATACCTGTGAATGAAAAGTTTGGTAAGACCGTCGGTGATGGCCAGTTCATAAAGTCGTGCGTGCTCGACGGCCATGGCAGCCTGCTGAGCCAGCGCTTCGAGCAGTCGCTGGTCTTCTTCGGTAAATGCTTCGCTGTTAACTTTGTTAACACCGTTGATGACGCCAGTGACGCGGTCTTTTATCTTCAGAGGAACGGAAATCAGATTGGTAATGGATCTTTCGAATTCCTGATTGTTTTCAAAACTCTTGAAGAGAGGATCTTTATGCCCATCGTTGACGATAATACTGTTGCCTGTCTTCAGAACGGTTCCGGCAACACCTTCGCCCGAGCGGATTTTGACGGTTGAATGCGGCTGCGCGGCTTCCTGGCCGTCTTTGATGCCGAAGACTATTTTGGTTTCAAGCTCGTCGGAACCCATGCCGGTCTGCAGCATGATCGAGCAGCGCTCAGCTCTGATAGCTTTGCCGGCCATTTCCAGAATCTGCTTGATCAGCTTGTCGGTGTCGCTTTGAAAGTTCATGGCCTGACTGGCTTTGAACAGGGTTTCAATTTCGAAAATTTTGCGGTCGAGCGCTTTGTTGTTCGCTTCGAGGGCATCGAGCATTTCATTGAACCGATGAGCCAGGGTGCCGATTTCGTCTTCAGAAACGGCCTTGATTCGATAACTCAGGTTGCCGCCCTCGATGACCTGGGTGCCTTCGATGAGGTTGTCGAGCCCCTTGGTGATGAATTTTGCCAGAACCACCGACAGAATGATGCCGGCCAGCAGGCCAACCATGGCAATCAGAATGATATGCTGGCGGCTCACCGACTTGGCTTCGGTCAGACGGTCGAAGCCGAAACGCAGAATGACCGTGCCGAATCTCGAAGTGCCCACCTTGATTGGCGCGACATAATCGACATAGGTGCCGTCTTCGCCCTGAATTCTCGTTGGCGTTTCGATGTTGTCGATGCGGGCGCGCATTTTCTCATTGATTATCTGCCCAAGAAGGCTTTCTGAATCGCCGCGCAGGCGATGCGCAAGATAGCGCCCATCGATGTCGAGAATTGATATTTCATGAATATCCTGGCCTCCGGCAATGATGCGCTCGGTGTAGGGAACCAGCGCATCGTAGGACTGGCTGATTATCGGGTCCTGGCAGGCAATCGCCAGGGTCGACGACAACAGCAGGCCGGACTGATCCATGGAACCGGTCAGCAATGATTCTTCGCGAATAGAAGTGTTTATCGAGTGAAGAAGAATGATAAGCCCTACTAGAAGGGCTATCCCACTGATAAACTTCAGTTTTATCGAGAATCGATTCGCTGATTCTGATTTTTTCACAGGGCTGGTCCGGGTGGTCGGTTAATTTTTATTCTGATGCTGGTCAAGAAGGGTCTGGACTTTTTCGATATAGTCGTAGTCTTTATTATCGACTGGCACGAAACCCTGCACATCGGTCAGTTCCTGAAGAATTACTTTGCCTTCGGGAGTTTTCGTGTTCAGGTCAAGAAGTGCCTGTTTGATTTTTTCGATAAGATCCGGTGGCAGGCTTTTGCGAACTACGATAGGCTCGTTCGAAATATCCTGAGTGGTGGCGAGAATCGTCAGCTCATCGACCTTGCTCTTGTCTTTGAGTGTGTCGCGGGCGTCGTCGTAACATGCTCCGGCATCATATTTTCCAAGCAGGATGTTCAGAACGACGGCGTCGTGCTTGCCGAGAAAAGTAGCTTCAGCAAAGTCTTTGTCTGGGTTCACTCCGGCTTCGAGCAACAGCGATTTTGGAAAAATATATCCCGAGGCTGAATCTTTTTCGACCCAGGCAAATTTTTTGTCTTTCAGGTCTTTCAGGCTTTTGATGCCGCTGTCCTGGCGGGCGATGATGATGCCGCGATAGGAAGTGGTTCCAAAGCGGATTGGTTTGACCAGCAGCTGGATCTCAGGATTTTTGCGTGCTTCAACCGAAGTCATGGTTGCAAGCCAGGCAATGTCGATCTCGCCCTTGACGAGCAGGTTCATGATCCCGGCGTAGTCGGAGGCCGTCTGCAGCCGGGTCTGTTTAACTCCAAGCTTCTGGGTAAGGTATTCAAGAAATTTGTTATGTTTCTGAACCATTGCTGAAGAGTTGGTGAACGGAATACGGCCCAGCTTCAGGATTGTATTGCTGTAGGGTGAAGCCGTTTCGCCGCCGGCCGGCTTGTCACTGGCAGCAGGAGTTCCGGTTGGTTGGTCGGCTGGCTTTTTTGCGGTTGAATCGCCGCCACCGCAACCAAGCGTCATGGCAGTAATAAGGCCAATAAGTATAATAAAACCGGCAAAGTTTTTCCCCATCAGAATTTCTCCCGTGTTCAGAACTGTTCGCTTATGTATACCATAAAACTTTTTTCTTTTGCTATTGTTTTGTTATTGGCAGATCCAGTTTGAATTCAATCAGTTTAGGAGCTGCGGTGGTAATGATTTCGAGTTCACTGAAATCTTCGAGAAACTTCAGGTTTGAAACAGGAGGGATGCCTTTGTCGCGCAGGAGCGGTGACTGCAGAAATCTTTGCAGCTGGTTGTTGAAGTCGGCAAATTTTACCTTCCAGAGACGCTTCAGGTCTTTGACGATTTTAGCGCCTTTGGCTTTGCCGGCTTTAACATCAAGAATGTGGGATATTTCGTCGACGAGATTCTTGCGGCCGGTGGCGAGGACGAGAAAATTCTCGGCAAGTCCGGCATAGACCGATATCTGCGGGAACATGAAATAGCTGAGTTTGACCAGCGAAATCTTGTTGTCTTCCATGACCTGAGTGAAAATTCCGGTCTGCATGCACAGAGTTTTCAGCTTTTCGAGATTGCTGCGCAGTTTGTCGATTTCAGGAACAGGAGCCGCGAATCTGACGTCTGGAAGCCCACCGTCGCCGGTTGGATCGAGATTGACGTAGAGAATGCTTTCCCGGGCGGTGTTGGCCAGAAGATCCTTTTCGAAATCCAGACCTGCTGAAGCAACCATCTGCAGAACCGTTTCGGACTGCGGTACTGCCCGGATGTTTTTCATGGCTTCGCCAGGGTCTTCGATCGGATGCGTCTGGGCAAAAAACATCAGCGAATTTTCGTTGATGAAGTCGCCAATGGTCAGATTGTGCTCGAGACTGCTGCTGCTGAGATTGCCGGCATTTGAAACCACGTTGAAACGCCCGAAAAAGCCATTGGCAGAAATGACCGCCGCTCCGACCAGATAATCGGAAGCCTGCAGAAGCGGCAGAACCTGATTCTCCATGCGGTAAAGCTGCTGTGGTTGCAGTTTTCCTGCAGTTTTTGGGTGCTTGATTATCTGATTGACTATGTCCTGCATGTTCCTGCTTTCGCAGGCAACCTTGATGATAATGGCTTCAGAAGCAGGTTTGCATTCGGCTACCAGATTGGCGAAATTGTCGGCGTAACCGTTGAGAAGTTCTTCGGCGTGATTTCGCTGACCGGTCGTCAGTTTTGTCGCCGGCATCGGCTTGAGAAAGTCTGGAGTTGCAATGGCGTCGGGGTCAAAAACTGAGGCAGCTTTGAAAACCGTCGAATCGATCGGCCAGTCTTTGTTAATGGAGCGGCCGAGTCGGCGCAGGGCTTCGTATGGGTAATTACCTGGTTCGGCAAGAAAGCCGCCGAGACGTTCAAGTTGAAAAGCGACAACCACCGGTTTTTCTTCTGTAGATTGACCAGCTGCCGCCTGGCAGACAGTACACAGCAATGAAAATGCAAGAAGCAGCACGGTTCTTTTCAGCATAGTTGGCGTTCTCCCGTTGAAACAATCTATAGGCGCATTTTAGCATTGTCGCTGCCAATTCTCAACCAGATCAGAAACATTCAGTCTGGAACTGAGTTGAATCGTTGCCAAACAATTCATACTGCATTAGAATGATAACATGACCTGATTATCTTGTCGGGGTACAAGCAGGTTTTTTGCAATGCCATTCATGCCAGAGAATAAACCAGATGTTTGAAACAATATCTCGTCAGTTCAGTGCCAGGCCGGCCGGCCGACGCGGCTTTGTGCTTTACATAGTCATGGCGGTTCTGTTTG
>CAZPCO010000023.1:0-18641 GCA_964585025.1 uncultured bacterium
GCCCCGGTCGATTATTTCACCGTACAAATGCTCAGCCTTGCTGCGTTCATCCATTTTCTTGCCGAACGGAATAATGAACATATTGGCGGCTACAGCGCCATAAAACGTCGTAATCAGCGCAACGGCCATATTCGGGCCGATCGTCGACGGGTCATCGAGATTGCCCAGCAGGCCGATAAGCCCGATGATGGTTCCGATCAGACCGAAACCAGGCAGAACCGACCCAATGAAGTCAAGAGCACTTTTAACATCTGAATGGCGGTTGGCCCGCGAATCGAGTTCGGTATCAAGAATGTCTTCGATAACCTTCACATCGACGCCGTCGATAACCATCTGCAGACCACGTGCCATGAATGGCTCTTCGATTTCAGCGATGCGCGAATCGAGGGCAAGAATGCCCTCTTTTCGCGCTACGTCAGCGGTCATCAGAATACTGCTGACCAGCTTCATGTAGTTGAATTCTCTCGGAGCTTTGTATGCCATCCTGATCAGACCGAAAGCATTCATGACCGTTTCATAACTGTAAGCAATGAACATGGCACTGGTGCCGCCTCCGAAAACAATCATCATCGAAGGTGGATCGAAGAATATGCCCAGATCACCGGAAAGCTTGATTCCGATCATGACCAATGTCAAACCAACTATTGATCCAATCAGTGTATTGTTATCCAAAAGAGAATTCTCCTGACTAGAGCCGGTCTGGCTCAACCAATGAGGTCGAGCTTGAATACCAGTTCAGAAATGCCTTTTTTGTTTTTGACTACTTCTTCAACCTTAATGGTGAATTTGTAGGGAGCGACTTCAGCAATACCGAGAACCTGGCCCTTTTTGGCTTTGGCAGCGTTGATAGCTACCTTAGGTGTCTTCATGCTGCGGACTTTCTTGTTGTTTTCCATCACGTTGATTTCAAAGCTGATGCCCTGAATATAGGCTTCGTCATCGGTTATGACTTTCCAGTCTTCATCGTATTTCACCGAAAACCAGTAATTGTTGCCATTCATAGCCAGGGGCGCCTGTTTGAGAAGTTCTTCTTCAAGCGGATGCGGAGCGTAGTTGAGCATGCGCACCAGAGTGAAAAGATTTTTCGGGTCTGCTTTTACCGCCGGGGCCTGGGCTGTTTCGGGCTGGGCACATGCGGAAACCTGAACGCCGGCTTTGGCAGCACTGGCACTTTTGCTGCCGTTAACCGCTTTGCCGGCAACACGCTGCCGGGCAGCAGCCGCTGGAACCATTGGTTTCAGAGAGGTAACCATTCGACTGGAAACAGGCTGAAGTTCACCCGGAGGAGCAACAAGAACGATTTTGCCTTCCGCAGTTTCAGCTGCCTGAACCGGTTTGACGGCCCTGGCCTTTTTAACGGCCGGTTTGGCATCATGTCTGATCACCTGCAGACCCGGCGAAGTATCGGTTCCTGCGAACGAAGATGAAACGAACACTGTGCCACCGATTACGATAAACCCGGCCACAATCATACCCAGTCTGACGTTCTTCATTAAAATCTCCTGATATTTAAACAACTTAATTGTTCCTCGCTCCACCATTGATCCAGTTCGTGATCAGACCCTGGTCTGAAGTCGACAAAGCTGCGCGGTCCTTGGGCATTCTCGGCGTTTCAATACCTTTGATGCGTCTGACGACTTTGCTGGTCTGTGCATCATATGGAAGTATCACCGCGCCCGACTTTGAACCCTTCATGAGATTCGCATAGCTGTTGAGCCGGAGCCCCCCAGCTGCTGAACTGTCATTATGACAACCAGCGATGGCACAGTTTACAGTGAATATCGGCAGAATATTACGCGAAAAACTGCCCCCCATCGAAACCAGCACAATATTGGTAGTCGCTGACAAGCCACTGTCAACGCTTACCGTTAAAGAATTAGAGTTAAAATCGGTTGCATGAGCTGTTACCGTATAAACCCCCGGTTCAATATCTGCAATCGAAAAGTGACCATTGATATCGGTCAGCACCGATGACGTCGTCGGCGACGTAACCACAGTCGCTCCCGAAACACCAATTCCAGTCTGCGAATCAACAACCGTACCGACTACCGTCCCCCTGAGAGTGCTTTTCGTTCCACAGCCCACCGCCGTTAACAGCGACAGACTCAAAATCAGCGCCAGCAATACCTGATAGTTTTTGACCATTACCCCGCTCCTTCCTGAGCTAATAATCCTGCGTTCATCATCGGCAAAAAACTCAGGGAAATTAATAGAATGCAAAGATTTCGGCAAAAAATTTCGGGCGAAAATCTGTGCCCATGATATAATCTTGAACATGAAAATCAACGATGCCCGCCTGCCCGATGTCTGGCGCCACAGCCGTGGCACCAGCCTTATGGAACTGCTTCTCGCTCTTGCAGTCCTGTCGGCCGCGATGTATCCGATCGTCTTTATCTTCAGAATCGGCAGCCCACCGCGACAATCAAACCAGCAGGAATACATGGCCACCCTGCTGGCACATCACGTCATCGAGACGATCGTGGCCAGGCGCGCCCAGGATCCATCTTTCCTGCCGACGATGAGCTATGCAGAACCAGTGGTTCAATCTGCCGAAAATGTTGAACCGGTAAGCCAGTATTTCAGAAACATAGCTTCCTCCGGGGAGAGTATTACCGAAAGCGAAGACCCTCAGATGTTCTGGTCGCTGAAACCATACAAGTGCCAGGTCGACACGTATTACCTGGCAGACAATCTTTTCAAGGCGATAGTTTACATAACATACCAACGCGAAGGGCGAACCATGAAAGTTTTTTTTGAACGGCTTCTGCCCCAGAAACACTTTCAGACAAATGGAGAACGCGAAGAATGATCAAAAGGTCGGCCGGCGAACTCTCTTTTGAAGGCATTCTGGGTCTGGCATTTGTCTCACTGATCATTGCCACCCTGATCGCAGTTGCACAATTCTACAGTCTCAGAAACCATGGTTCGGGTGACTCCGCCGACATCACCCAGAGCTACAACCTCATTCTGACTACCCTGAGAGAAGATTCTCAAATAGCCGCCACCGCCGAAACGGCATCCGACAGCGTAGCTCTATACAACTGTCAGAATGATCTGATTTCGCGTTACCTTTTTGCCGACCGCAATCTGGTTCGCGTCGACAACCAGGGAAACAGCCACAAGCTTCTCGATAATATCGAATCGGTGAGGTTTTCAACCGACGAGAACCTCAACAATCTTCTTACTGTAAATATCATGCCGGCTAACCGCATGGATATTCCCTTCTTCACCTCATTTGCTCTGCGGGGGATCAACCATGACCTCAACTGATGCTACCCGTAACCTGTTTCTGTCCGCGAGCCTGACGATCATTATCATCATTATCGCCTGGTTTCTTGGCAGTATGAAATCATCGCCACTGGTTCCGGCAACGACACTGATCGCGGCTGACTATCAGATGGAATCAGCTATCATCATGCAAATGCAGCATCTCGGCAGTAACCCTGATCACAAACCGCAGGCGATGAAAAAGGAAATTCTGCCTGGAATTTTCATGCAGCTGGAAGTCAGCCCCAAAGATGAAAAAAACTGGCTGTTCAAGGCAAATGTCAGTGGGCAGGGAATCAGCAGAAGCATGCAGGCTCTTGCAAACAGCGACAACCCCGACCGGATACTATTTATTCGCTGAGCAGCTCAACCTGCTAAAGCTCAACCAGTAATTTTTTTCTGTTGAATCGCTCTTCAACAGGTTACTGAGACAGTAACCAGCCACCAGAAGAATCTGATTGCCTGAAGCAATCAGAGGCAGCGAATCACGGCATTCAACCGGCACCTTTTTATCGATCAGCCATTTTGCCAGTTTTTTGCTGCCACAGCCTCCGGCTGGTGCGAACAGATCACCAGGCTGTCGGCAGCGAACCAGCAGATCTTCTGCAAGTCTTGCAGGCAAAGAGATTCTTTCGTCCCGTGCTCCGGCCGGCGGCATCTCAACCGTCAGCAAAAATCGCCAGCCATTGAACTCGATCGATTTTTCCAGTTCCAACCTGCCTGATCTGGAGACCGCCGCGCTGTACCCTTCGTTCGTTCTCTCTGCGACAAGAGAATCATGGTGGCGTCTGATACGCAGATCAGCGAAACAGACCTGGCGGCCAGTCTTTTTTTCGATCCAGAGGCGATCAAGGTCGGTGAGCAGCGTCCGAGAAACCTTTTCAGAAGAGGCTAGGCGACTGATCCATAATTGTAGAATCTGGCGTCGCATTGTACACGCAGGAGTTATGTAAACCTTAAGCGCTTTCACTGTACCATATTTTTCGACATATTTTTTTGCCGATCGGCTGAGGTGGCGATTCAAGAGCCTCGCATCCTCACTCAGAGAAACCAGATGCTTCAATGTACCCCGCTGCATTTCAGCCATCATCGGCAATAACTGGTTTCTGACCCGGTTCCTGAAATAGAGCGAACTCTTATTAGTCGCGTCTTCACGCCAGGACTGGCCAGCCAGACCAAGAAATTCTTCAAGCTCGGCACGACAGACATTCAGCAACGGCCGCCAAATTTTGCATACGCGGCCGGCAAATTCAAGTTGAACCCGGCTGCCGATGCCGCTGAGCCCCTGCCAGGAACAGCCGCGCATCAGGCGCATCAGAACTGTTTCAGCCTGGTCATCAGCGCTGTGGGCAGTTGAGACATAATCTGCACCTGACTCATCAAGCATGCGCGCAAAAGCGGCATAGCGAAAACCGCGCGCCCAGGCCTCGCTGCCATGCCTGGCACCCTCGACGATATCATCATGACAGGCAGTTCGCTGAAAATATTCCAGGCCCATGCGCTCAGACAGATTACGAACCCAGGCTGCGTCATCGGAGCTTTCTGGCCGCAATCCATGGTCGACGTGAAAAACGCACAATTGCAGATTGCGCATTCGACACCATTCTCGAAGCAACAGCAGCATTGCAACCGAATCACAACCACCGGAAACGGCGGCGGCAATTTTTCCGGCAATCGGCGGCCGTGTCAGTTTTGCGAGAATTTTCTGCTGCAGAGCTTCGAGGTTCATGGCAGCAACAAGCAAAGTAAAATTGGCCTGATCATTTTAACCGGCTGCTGCGAACGGTTTTCAGATAAGCATTCCATGCTTCCTGAATGAAAGACGGCAGCTTTTCAGGAGAACGGATTTCATCTGCATCTATACCAGCAGCCGAAGGCGAAGCACTCAAGCGGGCAATCAATCTGTCTTTGCCGTCGAGAATATCGATGGTCATTGCTCCGAGACGATTGTATTTACGGTAAACTCTACGCACCGCCGGGGGCGGAACCGCGACCCGGTTACCGATAACTACCGGTGAAGTGCTATGGACGATCATACCGGAAATATCGACCGGGTTGACATATGATGGGATAACGTATTCATCGCGGTCGGCAAAATAATCGGCGAGAATCATTCTGAAATCGTGGTTGCTGACATTTTTGAGAAAGCGGGCCAGTGAATAATACCTGGCATCACGGGCAATCCCGTTCAGATCCATGCCACGGTGTCGGGTTTCCTGAATGACCATGACGATAGGGCCGTACATTCTGGCAACACCGATTCTGGGTGAGGTAAAGATAAAATGGGTTTCTGCATCAGGGCAACCGGCTTTTGCTGCATCGAATTTGCCAGGGCGGTTTTCATACAGCTCTTTTGTTGAATCGATCCTGTTGAAGAGTTCACGAAGGATTCCGGTATGCTGCACTTTGGCCTTTTCAAAGGCATCCCCGCTCGACATTCCAGCCTTAAGATTCGCTTCAACAAGCTGCCGCAAACCTCTCGACTGATGAACGGTGTCGAGAAGGAACCGGAAGCCCAGCAATTCGTCTTTGTCTATTTCGCCATGCTTTCGAGAACCGAATCCACGATAAAGGATATTGAAAACACCCAATCTGATACGGTTCAGGGCCGAAGCTGAATTCATAGTGAACATGGTTATCGCATTGGCATCGTAGAGTCTGGAAGCATCTGAAGCGCTGGAAAAAGCGAAAAGCAGGCCCATTACCACGACAAAAACTGCAGCTGACCTGGTTCCCAATAATGACTTTGCAAACATAAATTACCTCGGCAGAAATCTGGTTTACGTAATTCTATTGTTTTGCCGGCGCTTCGTCAATGCAACGCTTTAATCTACCTGCTGCCAATAAATCTATAAACCATTTAATGGCGTTGAATCACGAGTGACGCTAACTTAGGCCTTAGAGCAACTCGATTCACTTAGTATTGCGAAATATTACTTGTCAAAACATAGTTCTTGAATACTGCTGTTATAGCGCCTATTATTCTATAAAATTGACAATTTGTCTCAAGTTCATCATTTTGAGATTTTTCGGGAGATTACAACCGTGTCGGCTAACGAGGATAAGCATGCAGGCAAGCCTGCCGATGAGAGCAGACTTACCTCCCTGATGGAAGCCGCTCGCCATGGCAGTCCTGACGAAGTTTCCGCGTTGGCAAAATCGGGTGTCGATGTCAATGCCCGCGATGGTTATGGCTGGACAGCACTGATGCATGCTGCCAGTACGAATTTCAATCCGAAAACCGTAAATGCACTGCTCAGAAACGGAGCTGATGTCAATGCCCATGACGCATCGGGCTGGACAGCTCTGATGCATGCCGCCAGCAACAACAGCAGCGTCGATGTCATGACGGCGCTGATCAAGGCTGGCGCGGACGTGAATGCCCGCGACAGTTCCAACTGGACAGCTCTCATTCACGCGGCCAACAACACCGACAATACGCATGCAACGATCGTTGCACTTCTTCAGGCAGGTGCCGACGTCAATGCCGTCGATTCCTACAAATGGACCGCCCTGATGCATGCGGCAAGCAACAGCCAGAACCGGCATAATTCAAGAGTGGTTTCAGCCCTGATCAAGGCAGGAGCCCAAGTAAACTGTGCCGATTTTACCGGGCAGACCGCTTTGATGCATGCGGCAGGCAACAACACCAACCCGGTGGTTCTTGCAATATTGATCAAAGACGGGGCTGAAGTCGATGCGCGCGATTCCTACATGTGGACTGCTCTGATGCATGCCGCAAACAACAATATTACTCCGGAAGTAATAGCTGTTTTAATAAAGGCCGGAGCTGACGTAAACGCAAAGGACTTCACCGGTCAGACGGCATTGATGCATGCGGCAAGCAACAACAGCAATCCTGGGGTTCTGAACGCTCTGCTCGAAGCCGGGGCCGATGTAACCTCAAAGCTTGAATCTTTTGCAACCGCTCTGGTGTCTGCTGCAAGCAATGCTGCCGGGCTCGAAATGGTCGAAGCGCTGATCAAGGCAGGCGCAGATGTCAACGCCAGATCGCCAATCTATCGAAAGACCGCCCTGATGAATGCCTACGACCATCGTATCACTTCGTTTCTTCTTAAATCCGGTGCCAAGGTAGATCTGGCCGATCGAGACGGTCTCACCGCGCTGGTGTATGCCATCGAAAGAAACAATGCCGCTCAGGTTCTGGCTCTTATAAGCGCTGGCGCTGACGTTAACCAGAGAGACGCAATGGGCGAAACACCGCTTTTACACGCAACGATGTCCGACAAACCCGAAATGGTTACAGCCCTCATTGGAGCCGGTGCCGACGTCAACGCTAGAACCACCGCCGGAGAAAGCACCCTGATGACCGCAATTTGGTGGAACTGCCGCCATGAAATCGTCGTTAGTTTCATCAATGCCGGGGCCGATATAAATTCTCGCAACGAAAAGGGTCACACAGCCCTGATGTATGTCGCCGGAAAACCCGACAGTCATGAGACGCTCACAGCCCTGATCAAGGCCGGAGCTGACGTAAATGCCGTAGACGGCGAAGGCTACACAGCACTGATGTATGTCGCGGCAATGGAAGGTGATACTTCCAAAGCCATAACTGCACTGCTCGATGGTGGGGCTGACGCCAAACTGAAAAACAACGAAGGTAAAACTGCATTCGACTATCTCAAAGAAAACAAGATTCTCAAAACAACCGCAGTCTACTGGCGCCTTAACGACAGCAGATACAAATAAATCCGCCGGACTCGAACTGCCCTGGCTATCTGCTTCTCACACCTCTTCGGCGGTTCAGAATGTCATCATTGATCTATCGTGTCTGTTATGCTGATGAATCATGGTTTTCTTTGGTAAACAGACAATGCCGCAATTAACAGAGGATTTCGCAAAGCGCCTGAAATTATTGACAGGCAATGTGCCCGGTGGTAGAACGGAATAATACGGGTCGGGCTTGGAGGACACATTGTTTTTTCTTGTCGCTTCGCTGGGCTGTATGCTGCTGGCAGGTGCCGGAGCATTACTGACCGGAACCAGCCATAAAACCTGTTCGGCCTGGTCAACTTTGATGTCGGTCTGTGCCGCAATTATGGGCAGCATCCCATGCATCCGCATTCTGAGCAGCGGTGCAACTCTCACTCTCACCACCACCTGGGAAATCCCCTTCGGATCTCTTTCATTGTGCCTTGATCCGCTGGCAGCATTCTTTCTGGTGCCAATTTTTGGGCTTGGCCTGTTGACGGCGGTCTTCGGAACCGAATATCTCAAACATGAAACCGGTAGTCTCCGGGCAAACTGGCTGTGCTTTCATCTTCTCTGGGCCAGCATGATTCTTGTCGTTCTGGCTGCAGACGGCCTTCTCTTCATGCTTGCCTGGGAAACGACGGTCATCACATCATTTTTTCTGGTCATAATGGGCGGAAACAATCATGAAAAAAGGCATGCCGGCTGGATCTATCTGGTTGCCTCACATCTTGGGGCCGGTTTTCTTCTGGTCATGTTTCTGCTGCTCGCCCGAGAAACCGGTTCGCTGACATTCGCTTCTTTTGCCAATGCGGCAACGCTTTCGACTGGGTTCCGGGGGGCAATTTTTCTTCTCGCCCTGATCGGCTTCGGCACTAAAGCCGGCTTCATTCCTCTTCACATCTGGCTTCCCGAAGCTCATCCCGCGGCTCCAAGTCACGTTTCTGCACTCATGTCAGGGGTAATGATCAAAACAGGCATTTACGGGCTGTTACGCACAATTTTCTTCCTTGGCAACCCCGACTGGTGGTGGGGCTGGCTGCTGCTGCTGATTGGCCTCAGCTCGGGAATTCTCGGCGTATTGTTCGCTCTTGCCCAGCACGACCTGAAAAGACTGCTGGCCTACCACAGCGTTGAAAACATCGGTATAATTGCTATTGGCTTGGGCATCGGCATGCTCGGCCTCAGCAACCATAACGCGATCGTCGCAGTACTCGGTTTTACCGGGGGCCTGCTGCATGTAATCAATCATGCGGTATTCAAAGGTCTTCTGTTTCTCGGCGCCGGTTCAGTATTGCTGCAAACCGGCAGTCGCGACATCGACAGTCTCGGTGGCCTGATGAAAAGGATGCCACACACAGGCCTGACCTTTCTCGTCGGCTGCATTTCCATCAGCGGCCTGCCGCCATTCAACGGCTTTGTCAGCGAATTTCTCATCTATTTAAGTTCATTCCATGCCGTGCTTTATGGCGCTGCACCGCTGACCGCCCCTGGCCTGCTGATCATTCTCGGACTTTCGCTGATCGGCGGTCTGGCTGCAGCCTGCTTCGTCAAAGCATTCAGCGTCGTGTTTCTCGGCAACCCCCGCAGCGAGACCGCCGAAAGAGCAACGGAATCAGGCCCGACAATTCGACTGCCAATGTATATACTGGCAGTTCTCTGCCTGCTGATAGCTCTTGCCAGCCCCTGGCTGATGGCAATACCTGGCCGGGTAATGCTGGGGCACCCGCAGCTTTCTGCAGAAACCGATTTTTCCGGCATTTTCGCGCTCGCGATCAGACCGCTGATGTTCATATCCGGGTCTACGCTTGCCCTTATCGTTCTCACTGCCATGATCATTTTCTGGCGCCGTCGTCTTCTTAGCTCCCGCCAGACTGGCAGCACCGTCACCTGGAGTTGCGGTTACGCCCATCCGGCTGCCACGATGCAATATACCGGGTCTTCTTTTGCTCAGCCCTTAACCAGTCTATTCAATACGGTATTGCGGTCAAGAAGTCATGTAAACGGGGTTGAAGGATACTTTCCGCAGCATGGGGCATTCAGCAGCCATACCGACGACCTCTTCGAACAGAAACTGTTCTCACCATTCTTCAGATTCATCGCAACTTCGCTGCATCAAATCGTCTGGATACAGAACGGCGTCGTGCAGCTCAGCGTTCTTTTCATCGCTCTTACTCTTCTGATGCTGCTGATAATGGGGTTGCTGTAAAAATGAATATATTCATACATCCGCTGCTGGCTCTGGTTTCTGCCCCGCTGTTGCGTGGCATAATCAACCGGGTCAAGGCAGTTTTCGCCGGGCGCCGCGGCCCTCCTCTGCTGCAGCCCTATTACGACATCGGGAAACTGTTGCGCAAGGGCGCTGTTTACAGTAAGACCACCACCTGGATTTTTCTGACCGGTCCAATCGCCGGCCTGGCACTCAGTATTGCCTGTCTGTTCTTTCTGCCTTTTGGTAATATCCCCGCCTGCATTTCATTTCAGGGCGATATGATCCTGGTGATTTACCTGCTCGGACTGCTCCGCTTTTTCACAGTTCTGGCGGCAATGGACACAGGCAGCGCCTTTGAAGGAATGGGAGCCAGTCGCGAGATGACCTTTTCAGCGCTGGCCGAACCGACGATGCTCTTCGGTCTGGCAGCAATTGCACGCAAGGCCGGCAGTTTTTCCCTGACCCCGATGATTCATGAAATCACGCCGACCATCTGGGAAACCGGCGCTCCAACCCTGGCACTGGTTATTATCGGGCTGTTTCTCGTATTTCTTGCAGAAAATTCGCGCATTCCAGTAGATGACCCAACTACACATCTGGAATTGACGATGATTCACGAAGTCATGATTCTCGATCACGGCGGCGTCGACCTTGGGCTCATCGAATATGCCTCTTCCGTGAAGATGTGGATTCTGGGTTCAATGCTGGTTGGCCTGGCTGTACCGGTTCGCACTGGCGATCTGGCGACCGACCTGCTGGCCGGCTGCGCCGGCATGGCCCTGCTTGCTATTCTTATCGGCATTATCGAATCGACAATGGCGCGCTTTCGCATGATGCTGGTGCCGCAATTGCTTGTCGGCGCCTGCGTTTTTTCGATCATCGGCTTTCTCATTCAATGACTGAAAGGTAAAAAACGTGCTCGACCTTCTGATTATTCTGGTGGTGCTGACCAACCTGCGCCTGCTTGCAACCAGCCGTCTCGAATCGTTGATCACCTGGACCGGCTTTCAGGGCATGCTGCTCGGCGTTTTCGCCCTGCTGTCACGCTGGGCGCACATTGCACCCGACGTATTTCTCGTCGGGGTCACCGCCTTCGTTCTCAAGGGCATTGTTTTTCCACTGATGCTGTATAAATTGACCAGAACGGTGCGCTGCAACCGTGAAGCTGATCCATACGTCGGCTTCATCGCGTCGACAGTCATCGGCCTGCTGGCTTTCATTGCCTCACTGTGGCTTGGGCAACGCCTGCCAATTCCAGGGAACGACATGTCGCACCTGGTTCTGCCGGCAACACTGTTTTCGATCTTCAGCGGCCTGTTTCTCATTATCAGTCGCAAGAATGCCATCAGCCAGGTAATCGGCTTTCTCGTCATGGAAAACGGCACTTTCATGCTCGGGGTCGGAACTCTTTATTACGCCCCGTTTCTCGTCGAAATCGGCGCTCTGCTCGACATTCTCGTCGCGGTTCTGATCTGGTCAGTGCTTATACGTTACATGAACCGCGCCTTCGGTAATATCAACACCCAGGATCTCAACAGACTCAAAGGCTGACAATGAACAACGAAACCTCACTGCTTCTGCTGCTGGCAATACCGATTTTCTCGGGTATTCTCTCGCAGCTGTGCACCTCACAGAAAAACGCCCTGCTGGTCTCGGTATCAGGAGTGTTTTTAACTATTCTGCTGGGGTGCCGGGTCGTAGCTCAGGCATTCAGTCAGGGCCGACTCTTCGCCTTTCACGAATGGTTGTTCATCGACGAACTCTCAGCCTGGCACCTGGTCATACTGTTTCTCATTTTTGGTCTCAGTTCATTGTTTTCGCTCGTCTATTTCGGCGAAGAAATTCACGAAAAAAAGCTGAGCCTCAAACAGGCAAAAACCTTCGCCGGCTTATGGAGCCCGGCCATGGCAGCCATGCTGCTGGTTCTCATCTCGAACAATCTCGGCATCATGTGGGTCGGCATGGAAGCCACGACCCTGCTGACCTCTTTTCTTGTCTGCGTGCGCATTACCCGCAGTTCGCTCGAAGCCACCTGGAAATATATGCTCATCTGCTCGGTAGGCATCGGCTTTGCCTTTCTCGGCACAATGCTGTTGCGTCTCGCAGCGAAGGATCTGCCTCTCGACCCCAACCAGGCCCTGCTCTGGACCAACCTGATGGCCAACACCGCCTTTCTATCACCAGACCTGGTCAAAGCAGCCTTCATCTTCGCACTGGTCGGCTACGGCACCAAAGCCGGTCTGGCTCCAATGCACAGCTGGCTTCCAGATGCGCACAGCAAAGCCCCCTCGCCGGTTTCCGCGATTTTTTCCGGTTTCATGCTCAATACCGCACTATACTGCATCATGCGCTACATTCCCATTACCGAAGAAACCCTCGGTCATAAGGGCTGGGCACAGAGTCTTCTCGTCGGCTTCGGCCTGTTTTCGATTCTTATGGCCTCTGCCTTCATCCTGTTCCAGAAGGACATGAAGAGATTTCTGGCCTATTGCTCGGTCGAGCATCTCGGAATTATCGCGCTCGGCCTGGGTCTTGGAGTGCCAGGAACTTTTGCCGCCCTGTTTCACACCCTCAACCATTCGCTGTCGAAGTCTCTCGCATTCTTCGCCGCAGGCCGCCTGGGGCAGGCGTTTGGCACCCATGACATTGACCGGATGTCAGGAAGCCTGCGAGTTTCCCCAATCTGGGGAACCGGCATTTTCGCCTCCATACTGATTCTAATCGGTATCGTGCCATTTTCGGTGTTCATGAGCGAATTTCTGCTGCTCAAAGCCGCGATCGACAGTAATCGTCTGCTGGTGGTCTTTCTATTTCTTACCGGAACCGGCATCGTATTTGTCGGCGCTCTACGCTATGCACTGCCCCTGGCTTTCAGCGAACCCGACGCCAGTATTGCACCTTTACCGGCAAAGAAACTCGATGCCTTTCTCGTAATAACCCCGCTGCTCCTTCTGCTGGCCTTCGGCATCTGGATGCCCAAACCCATGCAGAATGTTCTCATTCATGCGGCTGCAATCATTCAGACAACACCGCCGCTGGTTTCACAGCCTGGCCAGACAATCCCCGGAGGCAAGCCATGAGTTACAAGCAGATAGAACATGGCAAGGCAATCAATTTCTCACAGGTGCCCCGCGTAACGATCGCAGAATTGCGCGCCCGGACTATCGACGCGGTAGCCAGAGGTTATCGTGCCTGCGCATTTTTTGCTCTGCCAGACCCAGGCAGCCCCGACCCCGCAAAACCAGGTCTGATTGTCTCGATTCTTGCCAGCAATCCGGAAAGCAGGCTCATGATTCTGACTGCGCCAGTTGGCGACAGTTTCCCTTCCCTGACCCCGGAATGTCCGCAATTTCACATGTTCGAACGCGAGATCGCCGAGCAATGGGGCATAAATCCAGTCGGGCATCCATGGCTCCGGCCGGTGCGATTTCACGCACCTTGGAATGGCGCAGCCGAAGTCCGGGCGCCAGAAAAGCCTGACTTTTTCCATGTCGGCGGCGGTGAAGCACACGAAGTAGCTGTCGGCCCCGTGCATGCCGGGGTCATCGAACCTGGGCACTTCCGCTTTCAATGCCACGGCGAGAAAGTCTTTCACCTCGAAATTGCCCTTGGCTACCAGCACCGTGGCATCGAGAGAGAATTGATCGGTGGGCCATACAAAAAGTCGCCTTACCAGATCGAAACCCTCGCCGGTGATACGACTATCGGCCACTACACTGCCTGGTGCCGCAATATTGAAGCCTTGCAAAAGATTTCGGTGCCGCCGCGCGCCAATGCGATTCGCGCTATCGCCCTTGAACTGGAGCGTCTGGCGAACCATACCGGCGATCTTGGTGCTCTGGGCGGCGACGTTGGCTATCTGCCAACCTCTTCCTATTGCGGTCGCATTCGTGGCGACTTTTTGAACATGAGCGCTCTGATCTGCGGCAGCCGGCTCGGAAGAGGCCTGCTCTGCCCTGGCGGTGTCAGGTTCGACCTCGACACCCCCGAACGCATCGATAAACTCAGCCAGGCTCTGCTGCGCGCCCGCGACGACACCCGCACTGCCATCGAACTGCTCTGGGAATCTCCTTCTGTCATGACCAGATTTGAAAATACCGGCATGGTTTCGCAGGCAGCGGCAATCGAACTAGGGCTAGTCGGCCCGGCGGCACGTGCCTGTGGCCTGAGAATTGACACCCGCCGCGATTTCCCGGCCGGATTGCCGCTGCCTGAAGATTACCCGGGCGACCCGCATCTTTCGACCGGAGATGTTGCTGCCCGCGCTCTCGCCAGATGGTACGAAATACAGAAATCACTCGAATTTCTGCTCGAATTGCTTACCAGATTGCCCCCGGGGGCAGTCAGGACTCCTGCAGACACAGTCGGTGGGCTTCAGCCAGACAGTCTTGTCGTGTCACTCGTCGAAGGCTGGCGTGGTGAAATCTGCCACACAGCGATCACTGACGCCCGGGGACGCCTGGCACGCTACAAGGTTGTCGATCCATCCTTTCACAACTGGATCGGGCTCGCTATGGCGCTGCGCAACCAGGAAATATCCGACTTTCCGCTATGCAATAAGAGCTTCAATCTCTCTTACTGCGGATTCGACTTATGAGGCAGAAAAAATGCTGAAAATACTTGCCGCACGCTACCAGCAGGGTTTCAGAACTATAGGCTACCCTGACAAACCGCCAACTTTGCCTGACCGTCTCCGCGGTCTGCCGGTCATTCTTCCAGACAAATGCCCTGAAGAATGCAGTCTGTGTGCCGAAGCCTGCCCCACCGGCGCCATATTGCCTGGCAGAGAATTAAAAATCGATCTGGGGCGGTGCCTTTTCTGCGGCGCCTGTTCTGAAACCTGCCCCACCGGTGCCATAGTATTTTCCAACGATGCCCGTCTGGCAGCCAGAAAACGTGAAGATCTCGTGGTAGGCAGTTCGGGTATCAAACTGGCCGGCGGTTACGATTGCAGCATGTTCGGCCGGTCGATCCAGTTCCGCCAGGTCAGTGCCGGCGGCTGTAACGGTTGCTAAGTCGACATCAACGTTCTGGCCACCGTAGTTTTCGATCTGAGCCTGTTTGGCATCAAAATTGTCGCTTCACCACGACATTCAGATGGACTGCTGGTTACCGGGCCGGTAACCCGGAACATGCAGTCAGCTACGCTCGAAACCTGCGAAGCAGTTCCGACACCGCGCCTGGTGGTCGCGGTCGGCACCTGCGCCATCAGCGGCGGAATTTTCCGTGATCAGCCGGAACAGAACAACGGCGTCACCGATCTTCTGCCGGTCGATCTCTTCATTCCCGGATGCCCGCCACATCCGATAACCATTCTGGATGGCCTGCTCAGGTTGATCGGCAGAATCAGATAGCAGCGGCGATTCCGGCATCTATCTCTGCATACGCGATCTTTGCTGCTCCATGAACTGTTTTGCCGATTCTTTCTGAGCCTGAAAAAACTTCTGCAGAGCTTCGTTCAAAGCCGTGCCTTCAAGACTGGCATCATTTGCCGCCGCAACGAGAAAGTCCATATTTTCCTGGTGTTTGCCGGCAAAAAACGTTTTGATTGCGACATAGTTTTGCTGCATTCTCGCAAGCATCTTCTCCTTCATCTGAGAACTGACACCGGCCCGGGCAGCAAAACTTGCTTCGACAGTGGTCAGGCGTTCCTGATACTGCTCTTCCCGGAAAGCGCAATTTTTCTCATACTGTCTGGTTTTGAACTCTTTTAAAGCCGGAAGCAGCTCAGACTTAGGCTTCCCTGCCATCGAAGCCATGAATTCCTTGCCTGCCGCCTCTTCTTCGGCAAGAAAAGCCTGGAGTTTTTCCTGCTGCGAGGCACGCAGCGCTGCCATTTCCGGGTTGTTGCCCTGCATTCCGCCGCGCATGCCACCCTGCTGTCCCTGTTGGCGGGGTTCACCCTGCACCGGGCAACCGACAAGCAATAAAAATGACCCGGCATAAATGGCCATCTTGCGCCACCCGGACCAAGAAAAAATTGAATTATTCACACTTTCTCTCCATCTGAGCCATTTCCGACTCAAAGAAATAAGTAATTCCAGCCTCTGGCCGACTGGCTCGCGAAGAAATGCGCACTGGCGCGGCAATATCGCGAACCGGTTACATGTTTCCCAAAGAAAAAGTCGCTGCAGAACCTGGGCCTGCAGCGACTCGAGTTCAAGGTCACTTTTTGATTCTGATCGGCACGAAGAGCACCTGACGATTACCCGCCACATCGACGGCGTCTACATACAAATACGGATTTTCAGGCAGTTTCAGACCGGCAAGTTTGATTTCACCGGCATTCACTTCGCTGATCGGCGTCGGCTCGCCGCCGGCTCCAGCGCAAATACCGTATTTCAGTTTGGCATTATCGAGCTTGTAGTTGTCTTCGCCATTCAACTTGATTTTCAATACCGCATCGGCAGGTAAACTCACGACAGCCTGTTCGGGAGCCACGACCATATTTGGCCCCAGTTCCAGGCCCGAAACGGTAATCGTTTCAGTCGGATCGGCTTCATTGACCAGTGCTCCGGAAAAATACACATCAGCGAGTTTCGGCAACGGATATTTGTTCGGAGGGTTTTCGGCCACCCAGAAAGTACCGGCACGACCGTCTTCGATAGTGATCTCGAGACCGCATACCGGCGGGGTAATATCGAGAACCCGCACATCGGCGGCAATACTCGAATTGGCGAAAGTACCACGCGTTCGGCCAGGCTCATTCGAGTCATAGCGCATTTTTCGCCCGGCGTTGCAGGTGATGGCACCGCGCCCGGTCGGGTTGAGCGGCGTGATCACCATCTGGTTAACCGCCAGCTCATGAGTTGTCGAGGCTGGAGTGTTGCGGTTCTTTTCCCAGTCGATGAAAAACCATGAGATAGCCGGATTGCGCCGCCACGATGGGTTGGGAATCTGAACCCCATTGTAAGTCGATGGCGGTTCAGGGTCAAAGATAGCGCTGACGGCGACAACATTCAGCGGAATATCTTCAGTCAGCGTTGCTGGAATTGGCTCCCCGCTGTCAAGGCTGATCTTCATCGGCAGAACCGGGCTGAGATCTTCAGGGTGTTCGCCAATTGTAACGCCTTCCAGCCATGGTGCTTCGGTTGAGGGTTTCGTTGCCGCCGCATCTTCGGCCACGGCGGCACCGGCACCCGCGAGTAACAGTAACAGCGCAAGAGAAATAGACAGATTCTTCATGGCTGCTTACTGGTTTTTACCGCCTTCAAATGCAGCCGAAGTTTCAACTACATACAGAGGCATTCTGATCGTGGTCACATTGCCATCTTTGTCAGTGGCATTGGTGGTGAAGAAATATTCGGGTTCATCAGGATACTGGTCGCGCGGAAAGTTGGGAACACGGAACAGGTAAGAATTGCCGTCTTTTCCGACTTCTTTGCCGTCAGCGGTTTCAATCGCAGTGGTCACCAGGCCGGCAGTCGCACGCTTGTTGCCGTTATCGGTCGACATGGCGGCAAAAATGAATGGCACGTTGCGGCGCACATAAACGCCCTTGAGGTTCTTTTCTTCGCCACCAACGACATTGACGTGATTGCGATAATCGGCCTGGTCAATCTTCGAGGTCAGGACACCGGTTTCAAATTTCGGGGCGCCGCGTTCATTGAACAGGGTGCCGGCTATTGACAGGCGGGCGGTTTTTTCCCAGGGGATTTTGTTGCGTTCTTCATCCTGGCCTTCTTCAATGAAGATGTAACTTGCTGATTCAAAATCCTGGGTCTTGGTGGAAAAAGGACGACCTTTGTTTTCTACGATCTTGGAGGCCATGGTTTCTTTGAGTTCTTCTTCGGTTGCGGCCATATCGACAGTGCCAACGCCTTCCTGGAAGGCTACCCAGACATCGGGCGAGGTGCAGTCGTGAACTTCAATGCCAATGCGCTGCTGGGCGGTAACGGTCTTGGTTTCACCTTCACCTTCAGCTTCTTTCGGGTCATCTGGGTTGACGCCCTCACTGGGCTGACCTACTGCGCTGTCTTCTTCGGCGCCGCCCGAAGTCGAAACCTGGCGGGCACCACCGTTGTGAACCTGATAATAACCCGGTTCGGTGATATTGCAGTTATTGGTGGCCTTGTTGGTGTTGTCACTGGTTTCAGTCTGCAGATTGCCACTGTCGTCTTCTTTTTTCACTTCCCAGTTGATGTTTGGCTCACTGGTGAATTTTGAAGCTTCGGCAATAGCCGCTGAATCGATATTGTAAAGATTCGAGTTTTCCTGCATGAGAACACCGACGTCTTCGAGCCACTGCAGATCACCTTCTTCGGCTTCTTTGCCTCTGAAGTTTTCTGGAAGCTTAACCGCCGGATCTTTCATGCCAAGCGTCATATCGGTGCTGTCCGGAATCTTGACTTCCTCTTTTTTGGTTTCATCAGCGGTCGCAGTGCCGGTATCCTGTGCCATTACCGGGCAAACGCTGACAAAGGCACAAAAAGCCGCAGCCAGAAGCCAG